>CAZSOH010000013.1:0-10105 GCA_964608535.1 uncultured Candidatus Peribacteria bacterium | reverse complement strand
ACAGATAGGCTGAATAGAATTCAGCATTTATTTGAGCGTTAATCGCTTCCAGCACATTTGATTTCATAAAGATAATGTTAAAAAATTATTTCCAGATCAGGTCCGTATGGCCTTTTCGTTGTCTTGGGGCTGCCTCTTTTTCCTTCATTGCCTCATTGGCAGGTTCGCCAGGATAGCCGATGGCAATCATGGAGGCGGGCTCAAAGCCTTCTCCTAAATTGAACTCTTCCTTGATTTTATCCAGATCAAATCCCGCCATTTGATGAGTGGCTAAATCTATTTCGGTTGCCTGAAGGACCAGGCTCATAGTCGCCATGCCGGTATCGTGCATATAATGGCGATTAGGCTTATGTTTATGATCGAAAAAGGACTTTGCGACAGAGCACATCAGTATCGGTGCTTTTTTGGCCCAACTATTCCCCTCGTTGAGGGCATCCGCCAGTTTTTGATGATGCTCATCGCCTTTTATACCTATAATATACTGCCACGGCTGTTCGTTATAGGAACTGGGTGACCATCGCGCCGCTTCGATCAGGGAATCTATTTTTTCCTGTTCAACCGGCTGACCGCTGAAGGATACAGGGCTCCAGCGGTTCGCGATAACCGGAAGGATAGGAAAATCGGAATTGGCTGGTTTTGATGTAATCATAATTCAGTTAAGAGTTATATTTCGACTGTGCTCAATACAGGTGAATTAAGAATTGAAATTTTTTTCGGCCTCTTTCCAATTAACGACATTCCACCAGGCCTCAATGAATTCCGGGCGGCGATTCTGATATTTGAGGTAATAGGCATGCTCCCACACATCCAGGGCGATTATGGGTTTCAGGCCTTTGCTCAAAGGACAATCCTGGTTTGGTGTGGTCATGATACTGAGCGCACCTGACGCATCTTTAACGAGCCAGGCCCAACCGCTGCCAAACAAAGTGGAGGCAGCCGCAGTGAATTGTTCTTTAAAGGAACTAAAATCGCCAAAGGCACTTTTGATGGCTTCCGCCAATTCACCTTCCGGTTCTCCGCCTCCATCAGGTGACATCACATTCCAGAAGAGGATATGGTTAAAGTATCCTCCGCCGTTATTCTGTACTCCTTTTCTGACCTCATTTGGTAAGGCATCGAGATTACTGAGAAGTTCTTCGATTGGCTTTGACAGCAGGTCGTCATGACCTTCCAGGGCTTTATTGAGTTTATCGTTATAACCCTGATGATGCTTGTCGTGATGGACTTTCATCGTGGCCTCATCAACGTGGGGCTCAAGGGCATTGTAATCGTAAGGTAAGGGTGGTAGTTCGAACATAATTTTAAAATTATAAAATAATTTAGTGCGAGTGCGAGTCTCATCCCGATTATATCGGGACGCACTCGCACTTGAGACTTTTTTAGGCTTTGCCTAAAGTCTTCTCGCCTTTATGCCAGCCGACCGGACAGAGATCGCCGGTCTGGAAGGCCTGGATAAGGCGGATGAGCTCATCGACATTCCGGCCGATGGCAAGGTCATTGACCATGTAACATTTCAGGATGCCATCAGGATCGATAATGAAGGCACCGCGCAGGCTGACTCCTTCTTCTTTTAAGAGGACATTGTAACTTTTGCTGACCTGTTTGGTGAGGTCGCTGAGGAGCGGATAGTTGAGGTCACCCATTTCTTTCAGCCAGGCTTCATGTGAATACACACTATCGACACTCACCCCATAAACCTGAGTATTATTGGCCTCAAATTCACTGGCCTTTTTACTCAGCTCAACGAGCTCAGTGGGGCAGACAAAAGTGAAATCGAGCGGATAAAAGAAGAGTAAGGTCCACTTTCCTTTAGCGTCTTCCAGGGAGTACTTCTTCTTCTCCCCTTTAAAGTAGCCTTCCATGGTAAACCCGGGGGCGGGCTGACCGATCTGGAGTTTTTTGCAGCAGCCGGAACCGCAGCATTTTTTCTGTTCATCACACATAATATATAGGATTAAGGATAAGGATTAAGCTAATTAGCAGCAGGATTGGCAGACGCCAAAAATTTCAGCGTAATTCGGGTCGATTGTAAAATTGGAGTGTTTCAGTTCTTTGGACTTAATGATGATCTTATCAACATCCATTAAATCAATGATGTGGTTGCAGTCTCTACAGATCAGATGGCAATGTTTTCTGATTTTACCGTCATAGCGTGTTTCATTTTCTTTGGAACGGATGCGTATGATCTGATTTGTTTTTTCAAGGTGGTCAAGATTGCGATAGATGGTGGCTATTCCGATATCCGGCAGCCGTTTTTTTACCGCCTGATAGAGTTGTTTGGCAGTGGGATGGGATTCGGTTTTTCTGAGTTCTTCTAAAATGACACGCCTTTGTTCTGACTTCCTGCATTTTTTTTCTTCTGAAATCATTATGGAAATTTAATGATAATGATTCTCATTATTAATATAATAGATTAGGCTTAGGATTGCAAATCTTTCTGATGATTTCAGGTAGCCTGAATTGACGGATGTTTTATGATAAAAAACTTTTGACATCTGAATTCAGCTCCACTATATTCCTTGTCGTGTTTATCCATTTTTGCCCCCCTACATTATGAGTTTGAGAACTATCCCACTCGGTAAAGATACTCCGTTTCAAGTGACTCCCGATGCTATCCGAACCGGCTTAGCCCTTTTTGAGAAACCGGCTGCTGACGGCCGCTCCGAAATTGCCCTCATTTTAGACCCATCCGGAGACCCGGCTGGCACTGCCAATATGTGGTCTTTGACCCACCCCAACAACACTTTGCTTGCCACCGGCAGCGCCGAAAGAAGCCGCAACCGACGTAGTGACGCATGGGAAACAAAGATTGCCGCCTCTGAGAAGCTTAATCCGGTACAGATAAGAGCGATCCGTTCTGATGTGCAGACTGCCTTACAGAAAGCGGCTGACGATTTGCCATTTGGATTCTCTGAACGGCTGTTTGATGAAGAAGAGGATGCTGAATCCACTGATAACAGACGAACGGAGACGACTGCTGTGATCAGGCGAAGGCGTTAAGCTTCGGTAAAACACGACATCTATCCGATATTCTGATATGCTTGCGGTATGGATGATTTTGTCACATTTGACCGGGACAGCCTGACCATTACCGCCGCATTGCCGGAAGGTAAACTTGAGATTAAAAAGGATGATGTTGAGATCTCTTTTTTTTCAGGCGGCCCGGGAGGACAGAATGTGAACAAGAACCAGAATGGGGTGAGGCTGATTTATCAAATCCCCGATGAATACAGGCGAAGCGCGCAAAAAACCCGTGAACTGGTTACCCGGTCGATCGGACAGCGCAGCCGGGAGCAGAACCTGGCTCAGGCTTTTTCTCAGCTGACCGATAAATTACGCCGTTATTTTTATGTACAGCCCGAACGGAAAAAGACCAGAATCCCTAAAAAATCGAAAGAAAAAAGACTTCACGATAAAAAACTTCAGAGTCAAAAGAAACAGTCTCGTCAAAACGCAAAAGCTGAACTATAATGAGCCCCGCGCCTTAGTCACTAACCAAAAAAAATGCAGCTTATCCCCTTTCAAGATCTCGTCCGGCGGTACCATTCCGGAGAAGGTTTTATTTTGTTTGATACCGAAACAACAGGCCTCAATACCTTTCATGATGACATTGTGGAGGTAGCCGGAGTGATCTGGCAGAAAGGGTTGGCCCCAAAGGCCTTTCAGGAACTGATGTCGATTAATATCAATAAAATGTCGGAAGGAGCCTGGGAAGTGCATAAGATTCCTAAAGAGGATATTGAACAGGCCCGTGATCCGCGCGAGGTTCTGAAAGATTTTAAGGAATTTTGCGGGAATCGCCCGCTCATTGCCCACAATATACGGTTTGATTTTGAAATTCTGAATTCCAATCTGGTCAAAAGCGGCCTCACTCCTTACCCGAATGATCAGGTGGCCTGTACCTTGGCCTACGCGCGGGAGCAGAGCATGCCCGGACGGCTTTCGGAACTGGCGGATCATTATAAAGTTGATGTTAAACAAAATAATCTGCACCGCGCGCTTTACGATGTGGAAGTGCTGAAAGCGGTGCTGGATAAAATGATGAAAGAGCATGAACCGGAAGAGCTGCAATATTCGCTGATTCTGTGAGCGCTTAAATCATGACAAACCGGTAGGCAGATACCAGCCCTTTTAAGGTTAGCCTGCGCTCTGTTCTTTTGGCGCTTCTTGAGATACGCATAATAAACCGTTCAAATTCAGAATTCACTTTACAGAAATGCTCCACAAATACTTCTAAAGAAAGATCGTCGGCTAAGCCATACTTAAAGTACTTTAAGTCTTTTTGATCCAGCCGTACCGCGATTTGGACAAACGGCAGAATATCGCCTAGAGGTAAACCGGAGAAATACTGAACCATCCGGGCAATCTGATCGGCGTCTTTGCCAAAGTCCCCCCGGGCGTAATCAGCAATCTGTTTCATGTCCCGGACTTTTTGGCCAAGCGCCGCCCCTTGCCATTTTTGACTGAGTGATCCCATTAGCTTATCCGCTTCATCAACCGACAGGATAATTTGCCCCCCCTCTGCTTCTGGTTTCTCTGTTTTTGGCTTCTTTTTGGTGCGGCCACGCCCAACGCTATCGGGGGTCGTGTGGTTTACCCTCAATTTTGGTCCGGGCTTCTTTTTTGGGCCAGATGGGAAACGTTTAGTAACTCCTCGTTTGACTGCTTTGCGGGTTTGGGCAATTGGCGCCTTGGAGCCCGTTTCCGGTTTCCGCCTGGCTACCTGAGGTGTGCCGGCGGGTGCAACAACGGCCCGGACTTCATTTCGGGATACCTTGGCCACTAAAGGCAAGCTAAGTTCGGCTTCTATTTCTGCCCTCCTTAATGTTGATGTTTCAACCATCATTCTGAGGGTTGTAACGGCCTGAACAGGATCTTTATAAGGGAAAATAATCTGGGCGGCCAGCTGACAAAAAACCATTATTTCACCTCCAAATTGTCTGTAAATTTCTCCCAGTTCCTGTATAAGTTCAGTATACCCCTTGCTATTCCATGTACGCTCAAGACCTATCAGTTGATCTCTAACAGCAGGACATATTTCATCAATGGTGATTTCGGGGAGGGGTTCCATATGATTAAATTCTCATTGGTTTAAAGTAGGGTGTATAATACTCAATGAAGTAATTAATCTCAAGAAAAATGAAACTGAGCCTGGGCTATATGACCTTCCCCACCAAAGCGGAAGCCAAGAATATGGTGTTAGGACTTTTAGAGGACGGATTGATCGCCTGCGCGAATATCCTGCCGTCAGTTGAGTCTTATTTTGCCTGGGATGATGAGATCCAGAAAGCTAATGAGGTGGCAGTGATTTTTAAAACACGCGTCAAAAATGAGGACAAGATTATTAAGATTATTCGGAAGTATCACTCTTATGAATGCCCTTGTGTGGTCTTCACTTCACTTGAGCATGGCAATCCGGAGTTTTTAAAATGGATTGACCGAAGCTGCTGATTTATTTGGCCATATGAACAGTCCGTGTAGGGAAGGCCATTTCAATTCCTTCTTTTTCAAAAGCTTTTTTAATCCCCAGGTTGATCTGCTGACGCGTATCCATATATTCATTGTAGTCAGCTGAATTGATAAAATAGACCACTTCGAAGATTAAGGCTGATTCGCCGAATTCCCTGAAATGGGTGCGGTCATGGTCACAAAGCTCTATTTCGTCGACCAGTTTTTTAATCATGTCCGGAACTTTCTTTACCTTTTCGAGCGGGGTATCGTAGGTGATATGGATTTCAAAAAGGATCCTCCGCTTCTTCATTTTTTTGTAATTTCGCACCCGCGTACTGGTGAGCTCGCTGTTCGAGATCACAATTTCCTCCCCCTGTAAGGCCTGAACGCGTGTTGTTTTAAGGCCAATTCTTTTGACGGTTCCCATGTGGTCTCCCACAATGATAAAATCGCCGATTTCGAACGGCTTGTCGAAGTAAATGGAAAAGGAACTGAAGAGGTCGCCGAGAATATTCTGGATTGCCAGCGCTATCGCGATTCCTCCAATCCCCAAGCTGGCAACAAGGGCCGAAATATTAACGCCCAAGTTGGACAGAACGAGAAGAAGACCTGTGCTCCACAAAACAATTTTGGCCACCATATTGATCGCGAAATAAGCGTTTGTTTTTGGCGAACCTTTTTCTTTTTTCGCGTATTTATTCAGAATGAATTCGATCAGGTTGCTGGCGGCCTGGGTTGCCCAATAGAAAATCAGAATGATCAGAAAAGCGGTTGCTATATTTTCCAGTGTTGAATTGACTTTGATGAAGTAAAGGGAGGCGTACAAAGCGATATAGAAATAGGCGAAGCCAGGTATCTTTTCGACCATCGTGACGAGCTCGTCGTCGATGTCTGTTTTTGTCTTTTTCGCCCATTTTTTAATGCGGACCAAAATAACGCTTTTGAATATCCTGAAAGCTATAATTAAACCTATGATGACTGCTAAGGCGATCAGATAATTTTTGACCGTGTTGCCCCACAAGTCATAGGCTAACCATTTATTAAAATCAAACATAATTTCTTCGTTAGTTCTTATGTTCAGTCTAGGAAAAAAACATACTGAAAGCAATGTTAGAGCGAATTCTGTTGAATGTCTAACATTGAATGAGTATAATCTACTCGCTCACTGAGGGCGATTCGCTATGGTTCACGCGGTCGCTCAACAATCGGGCGATTAGCTCAGTTGGCTAGAGCGCATCGTTGACGTCGATGAGGTCAGTGGTTCGAATCCACTATCGCCCACCACCATAATTAACCAAAGGATGGCTGAAGGTGCGATTTTTATATTATTGGCAGGGATGGTCACCATCGTTGTTTTTTATATGTTCGGAATCACCAATGTGGATCCCCGGATTATTATTGCGGTTCTGTTTACTCTGCTGATTCCCGGTTTTTACGCGGCGGTTTCAACCGGCCCTTTTGTTCCTTCGAACCGAAAACGGCATCGTACCATGTTAAAACTGGCTGACTTAAAGGACGATGACATTGTGTATGATCTGGGCTGCGGGGACGGACGGCTGGTTTTTGAAGCTTCCAGGTACGCGAAAAGAGCCATCGGCTATGAGCTTTCGATTCCCCTGGTGCTTTTTGGGAAGCTGAGACAATTATTCAGCCGCCGGAATGCCCATATCCGTTTCGGAAACATCTGGAAGCAGGATTATAAGGACGCGGATGTTATTTTCTGTTACCTCATGCCGAAGGCGATGACCACGTTTTATAAGGAAGTATGGCCCCATTTAAAATCCGGTACACGAGTGGTTTCGAACGCGTTTGAAATCCATGAAATAAAACCTGTAAAAAAAGAGGAACGGGTTTATCTTTACAAGAAGTAATGGTTATCGGCCCAACGAACTGAGGAGGTCGCGGCGATGCTCTTCTTCGTCCATCAGGATATCTTCGAGTACCCGACGGGCGCTGTATTCTTTGAGCTCTTCCGCCTGTCCGATTCTTTCGGTATAACGGGAAATGGCGAGCTCTTCGCCGCCCAGATCCTGCTCGAGCAATTGTTTCGAGTCATCTGATGTAACCCGTTTTTCAACGTCGATGGTTGGCACGCCGCCAAGGTCGCAGATGAGGTCGGAAAGTTTTTGGGCATGCATCATTTCTTCATTGGAGTGGACGAGAAGCTCTTTTGATATCGCATCGTATTGAGGGCCGGTGATGACAGCGGCATGCTGAACGTACTGAATTGCCGCAGCATATTCCCATTCAAGGTCTTTATTAAGCTCTTTAATGAATTCTTCTTTTGTCATCACATTTATTGGTAAAGAAATAATATGAACTGATTATAGGACATATCGTCTGTTTTGAAAATGGTGGAGCTGAGGGGACTTGAACCCCTGGCCTCTTGCATGCCATGCAAGCGCTCTAGCCAACTGAGCTACAGCCCCATTCGGCGGACTTCATTGTAGACAAAAACTTTTTTGACGTCGAGTCCAATTTTGTTAAATTGAAAAAGACAATTATTTCATAATAAAAACGATCATGGTTTTAATGGAATCCCTTCAGCTTCCCATGGGCTCTGAGCTGATTGACTTTAAACTGCCCGGAACGGACGGCAAAGACTATTCGCCGGCTGATTTTGCCGACAAAAAGGCGCTGGTGATTATTTTTATGTGCAATCACTGCCCTTATGTAAAAGCGATTATCGACCGGCTCATCCAATTGCAATCGGATTATGCCGCGAAAGGCGTCCAGCTGATCGGCATCAACGCGAACGAAGCGGACAATTATCCGGAAGATTCTTTCGAAAGTATGCAGAACTGGGTGGAGGAAGCCGGGATTAACTTTGTTTATTTAAGGGATGAATCTCAGGAGACGGCCAAAGCGTATCAGGCTCAGTGCACACCGGATATTTATGTATTTGACCCGCACAAAAAACTGGCCTATCACGGGCGATTGGACGATAACTGGAAAGAGCCTGAAAACGTTCAAAAACAGGAACTGAAAGAGGCTTTGGATGCCCTTCTTTCGGGCCAGCCTGTTGCTGATGAACAAACGCCGTCGATGGGCTGTTCGATTAAGTGGAAATAGATTTCGGCCCCGACTACGTCGGGACAACTACGGCTCGCAAAGCTCGCGACTTCAAATTGACTGAAGGTCAGATACACTTTCTTTTTTAATAAAATTGATCAGGTTTAGGATTCTGATAGATAGATTCCTATAACTTTGACTAAAGTATGCCCTTTGCTTTTCAGTTAATAATCTTCTGGCATGCAATAAATCAATATGGCATTGAGTTTCATCGCTTGATCCAAGAGCGATTTTCAAATATCTGATGAACTCTTTTGGGTACTTCTTCTTGGCATAACCTTCAGCAATATTAGCGGGAACTGAATGGCTCGATCGAAAGACTTGGCGATAGATTGAACAATGCCTCAAAGTCCGTCTGGAATCCTGGAGATCCCCGACCTCTTTGGCTAACTTAAAACTAAGCTGATAAATTCTAATATCCCTATAATTCTTCATAATCAAAATATTCAATATAAATACAAAAAAGCAGTGGCATTCTATTATAGCTTCTGACCTTCAGTCAATTTGAAGTCGCTCCCGGAGTTTGACGAAAGGGAGCCGTAGTCGCGAATGTAATGAGCTGAGATATAGGAAAAGGCGGCTCCGCGTTGCGCGGGACCGCCCTCTCATAGTGTTTTTTAGTCGTGACTGGCCGCCCTGTGAAACAGGGCAATCACCCGCCTGAACCACGCGTATTTTTGCGCGAATATGAGCCGCGACAATACGCTGAGGATGGCGAAAAGGATTGATAGCGCCAGGATAACGTTGGGGACAACCAGAAAAGGTTCGCACCAACTGCCCTCTACGCACTTCCCCATGTAAAAGGGTAGGCAAAGCGCGATAACGATCCATTGGGTCAGCGCCTTAAGCTTCCCGACAATGCTGGCTTTGCTGTCGTAGATCCACTCACGCAGAAAGGTGAATGGCCTCCTCATCAGCGTCCCCAGCACTTCCGGGGCAATCATCAGGGCGACGAGCCACGGATTGAGGATATTGGTCCACCAGCCGAAGTAGGCCAGAATGGCCGCAGACTTCAGTTTGTCGGCAAAGGGGTCGATCACTTTCCCGAGATCTGTAGCCCCCGGGAAGTTGAGCTCGAACCAGAACAACCAAAGCCGGTGAGTGGAGTCCGGGATGTGAAGCACTTCGTCTCCGGACGCGCGTTTGATGGTAGCCAGAGCATTGCGCTCTGCGTCGGTTCCCCATTGACTGGGGGGTGTGAGCTCCTGCTCCATGGCGAAAGCCATTTTGCCATCAAGGCGGTCCAGGGCGGCGCCAAACGCGCCGATCGCTATTCCCCACCACATATCCCATTGCAGGAAGATGATGAAGCCGACGAGAGTGATCAGAAGTCCCTGGATTGTGATCCAGTTGGGAGAAAAGGGCCGGAAGCCCTTCCCAAATCTGACCTCCCCTACCCGTCTGAGGACAGGTTTGTAGTACCGGAAAAGCTGAGGCAGGAACAGTGACACCACGAAGAGCGCCACCAGTCCGATAAAGATTTGCGCGACGAACGGTTGCATGACACCCTCCTATGGGTTTGGTTGGAAAAATCTGTAAAAGAACACTATGAACATTATAAAATGCTTGACTTAATAAATCT
>CAZSOH010000012.1:0-10745 GCA_964608535.1 uncultured Candidatus Peribacteria bacterium | reverse complement strand
AATCTGGATTCCGATAAGATGACCACCCGCACCACACCGCTGATGGATGAGCAGGTGAAGCTGATGGAGACGAAGAATGTGAAAGTGGGCTTTGAAACGGTGGTCCGCATTGTGACGTCGGCAAAGACCCAGTACAAGGCAAAGCAGATTGCTTCGGATGTTAAAGACGCTTTTGCCCAGTACAATGCCCCAAATAATAACGGCTTTACCAAGACCAAGTATTTTTCGATGAAGGGGCTTTTGAGGGGGTTTGTCCTCCGCCATATCAAAAAAGACTGGCTCCAGCGCCTGATGCATCCGGGGCCGATGATCCTCTGCAGTGAAGAAGTCGCTTCTATTTATCATTTCCCGAACATCAAATACAACCGGAGCCCTGTGATCAAGTGGCAGGAATTCAAGATCGCTCCCGCGCCCAGCAACCTGCCTTCCGAAGGCCTGTTCCTTGGCAACAACAATTATCGCGGGGATCTTAAAAAAGTTCATATCAAGCGTGATGACCGCCGCCGCCATTTTTATATCATCGGAAAGTCCGGTACAGGTAAATCCACCATCCTTAAAGGCATGATCAAACAGGACCTGCAGGATGGGGAGGGAACCTGCCTGATTGATCCGCATGGCGATCTGGTGGAAGGGGTGCTTCCTCATGTGCCGCGTTCGCGGGCGGATGATGTGATTATGTTTGACCCGGGAGACTTGGAGCGGCCGATGGGGCTTAACATCCTGGAGGCTGAGACGAAGGAGGAGAAAGAATTTATGTCGCAGGAGGCGCTGGCCATTTTCATCAAGATGTTCGGTGAAGAGATTATGGGGCCGCGGCTTCAGCATTATTTCCGCAATGGCTGTCTGACGCTGATGGAGGATGATGAAGAGGGCGCTACGATCATTGACCTCCCGAGGCTGTTTACGGATGACAGCTGGCAGCGCTATAAGGTGAATAAGGTCAAAAATCCTGTGGTGAAGGCGTTTTGGGAGAAGGAAATGGCGGCGACCGGCGCCCGCGAAAAACAGGAGATGATCCCTTATTTCAGCGCCAAGTTCGGCCCGTTTGTCACCAACGCCCAGATCCGCAATATTATCGGCCAGCCAAAGTCCGGTTTTGACTTCCGCAAAGTCATGGACGGCGGGAAGATTCTGCTCTGTAACCTCTCGAAAGGTAAACTGGGTGACCTCAATGCCCAGCTCCTTGGAATGGTGATGGTGGCGAAGCTTCAGATGGCGGCGATGAGCCGGGTAGACACACCCGAAGAGGAACGCCGGGATTTTTATATGTATGTGGATGAATTCCAGAATTTTGTGACGGACAGTTTCTCTTCCATCCTTTCCGAAGCGCGAAAATACCGCCTGTGCCTGACCATCGCCCACCAGTACATCAGCCAGATCACCAAGATGAGCGGAGGCGGGAAGGGGACTCATGAGGACACTCAGATCCGCGACGCGGTGTTCGGGAATGTGGGGTCGATGATGTGTTTTAAGATCGGCGCCCAGGACGCTGAATATATGGCCAAAGAGTTCAGCCCGATTTTCAGTGAGCAGGATCTGGTGAACATTGCGAATTATCAGGCGTATATCAAACTGAACATCGATAATGCCACTTCACGGGGATTTTCGATGTCGACGGTTTATGATCCCAGCAAAGGGGACACCGAAGCGGCCGAAGCTTTCCGACAGCTTTCCCGCCTTAAATTTGCCCGGGAAAAAGATTTTGTGGAACGGGAAATTTACCGCCGTGTGGGAACAAAGGCGATGGAGAAGATGAAGGAGGGGTGAACCCCCTAACCCCCTGAAGAGAGCGTACCCCCTAACCCCCTGAAGGGGGAATTGATATGTTTTGTTTGTTCCATTCGTTATCCTGAGCTACCCCCCGTCATTCTGAATCAAGTTCAGAATGACTTTAAGGCGTACAGTTAAATGAGCTTATCAAGCTTTTTCCGCAGTTCTGAAACGTGAGAGGAAACAAATTCTGTGCCCATTTCAGTTTCATCCTGTTTTTTGCGGACAATAATCAGTTTTCTCTCATCTGTTTTAAAATAAGCATCGGTGTTGCCCGACATAACATTGGGTCCTGACGCAAACTCAGGCTCAATACCAAGGACATCGAAGACTATTTTAGATAAATAAGCCACAGTCTGCATATAAAGCTGTCTGCTTTTTTCTGCAAAAGGCGCCAAGTAGTTTTCATCACCCGAATTGGCCAATCGCATAATCTTTTCAAAAAGACCTGTTTCGGCCCTGTCTTCCAAAAACTGCCTCAGCTTATCTTTAAAATCCGGAGCCGATGTTTTGCCGAGTAATTCTTTAATCTCGTTTGTCACCGAATCGTAGGCCAGTACGTTTCCTCCGAACAGGCTCACCGACAGGGTTGATTCCTGAGCTTTGTCTTTCAGGTTTTGCAAGAGTTTCTTTAAACGGCTTTCTGCCCCCGGATCCGTAAATAGTTTGTGCGGATCGTCATGAGTCATCAGAGATATCTCTGATCCGGAGTCGGAAGTGCCAACAGCGACCAACCCCACACAATCATTATAATCAACCGAATATTTAGAAGACTCGCTCGGACCTCTGGAGAAAGTGCCTGCAGCCGCCTCCGGATATACGAATATACAGTGATCATCCGGCGCGCTTTGCATCGCATAAACAAAAGCAGACATTTTTTTATCGAGCTGTAACAGCTGCTCCACTTCTAGTACATCAATTTTCTTCGCCGGATCCGGTTTGTCTAGATTACGTTTCACTTTATTTTAAAATTCACTTATTTCTTTTTAGTAAATTCAGCTTTTTTGGCTTGTGCTGCTTGTAACTTCTTCTGTGCTGCGTCGACCAGTTCTGTTTTATTGGCAGCGGTTGAAGCTTGCGCTGCGGTTAGTTCTGCCTGAGCTGCGGCCTCCTCTGCGACAATACTGCTTGCCTGATCAACGTTACTTTTTGTTCTTACTTTGCCATTTAACATCTTTTCCAGTTCTGGTTTCAATCTTGTAATTTCTCCTTTTAAATTGTGTTTATCTAAGGCGTTTCCAAAAGCGGTTTCAACTTCTGCTTGTGTTAGCGGTTTAGCTGTCGGTGTTGTTGGCGGTTTTGCGGACACTTTTTCGTAGGTTTTGCCCTTTTCCCCTTTTGCCCCCTGAATAATTTTTGGCGCCAGCTTATTGGCTTCGTCGGCATTAATACTTGAATGTTCCTGTAGGAATTTTGTTAAGTCGGCTGGCTGCCTGTTTGCCAGGTTAGCCAGGCTAAGGCCACTCAGTGTACTCATCTTTTGGGCAAGTTCTTTTGGTTTGTCGGCCAGTGCTTTTAATTGGGCAATTTCAGCGCCGGAACGTCCTTTGAATGTTTTAAGCGCTTTCACTTCTTCTTTTGGTGATATTGTTCCTCCCATATAACTATCCATCATACCCATTGTATCCTTATGCATTTTGGTAAAGCTGGTACGGTTTTTCCAATCCATTTTGCCGGTATTCGGATCAATGGTAGGCAGGATGGGCGCCCATAGAGGAGCGGTGGCGGCAAATTTTGCAACTTTTGAGCCGGTTTGCTGGATTTTATCAAGAATCGGCTTTGCAATTTCCAGTTTAGAGAGGGCGGCAAACGTTCCTATCCAGATGATGATGATGGTCATGAGGAGCCACATCAGATCCTGTAATGTCTCTATTCCATTAAAGAGGGAGCTGACTTGATATGCTTTACTGGTTATTTTGCCTTGGGCGTCTATTTTGGCTAAAATATCGCCAGTTGTCAGCTGCCCTGCCGATATCATGATAAACCCAACGGCCCAGACGGCGGCTACCCTAGTTGGGGCAAAAGCCCAGTCTCCAAACGCCTTCAGGCTTAAATATTTGCTTACTTCACTTTCTCCGTTTTGCCCTAATTTACCAAGGAACATCAAAAGGACGATGAAGGGCGAGAAGGCGACCAGTATCCATAACATCGCGATACGGAATATCAAGGCTATAAAAACCGCTAAAAATGAAAGTAGGTATACCAATTCAATGATGAAGGCAAATATGGTACTGATCAATACATCCCCGATGGACTCATTTGCTTTTGCGACGGGCAGGTTCTGCACTCTGGCCATTCCGTAGGTCAGGTGGAAGGCTGCGTTAGTATTATCAAATTTGGCCAGGTCCAGATTTTCCCAGCAATAGGTTGCTGTTCCGTAATAAGGACTGTTTTTATTTTCTCCTGAGCTAGATCCGTCAGTTGTTTTTAGTCCTCCATAAGCTACTTTGTATCGATCATCGATTTTTTGTGATTCACATTCACTCGCGAGCATGTGTTTGTATTTGGTAGCTTTGGTTGGAAAATATAATTCTTTAGGGGAACAGCCGTATCCTTCCGTTCCGGAGTGATCAGGCTTTATTTTACATTCCAGCTTTTCAGGGGCAATGGTTTTGACCGGTCCCATTCCTTTTGGTATGGCAAAGACTACGTTCGTGGCCACATTGGCGGCGTCGATGATCAGTTTACCTCCCAGCCAGGTGAAGTTGACCGCGATGAGGGCGATGGCAAAGGTGGGCAAAAGCTTTTTTAAATCGGTGTTTTCTTCGCTGCCAAAGATGTACTTTAGGGCCATGAACAGGAGAATGAGTACAAAGGCAATGTTAACGATGTTGCGGTTTACGACCCATATCTTCTGGAGCATTTCCCCCATTCCTCCCGCGTAAATCAGGTCTGTGCCCATCAGATTGCTGATGTGTTTGGTGAAGAAGAAGATGGCGGGGTGGAAGATTTTGAAGATAATTTGAGCCTTTGTCGCAATGCTTTTAACGGTATCTTCCGGGATGGCGGCTTCTTTCGGTTTCTGGGATGATGAGGGAGTCGTGGCATTGCTTCCGCTTCCTGATCCGCTTCCCGCGTTGTTGGCCTGGGCGAAGGCCTGATTTCCAATGCTCAATTCATAAGCGGCCGTATTCGGGGTATTTCCGTTTGCAGCTTCCAGCGCCGGACTCACACTGAGCGAGAACATGGCTATTGCCAGTAAACTGAGAAGGGCGCCTTTGATGAATTTAGGGATTTTATTCATAGATTATGTCAGAAACCAAGTGGCTAAACCGGTAAGGCCAACCGTCCCGCCGCCCGCGGCCCACACGACCCACTTACTTATTCCTTCCTTGGCCCTTCGACTTTGCTCAGGACCTACGGCGGGATTTAACTGCGGGCGCTGGGGCTGGGCCAGTCGGGGCCCCTGAGCGGGATTTCCTTGACGATCCACCCGCTTTGGGACTTGCCGCTGCAGTTCTTTCATTGAATTTCCATTGGGTGTTTGCGGGTTTTGGTTGAGCATTTTTTTCTTAGGACTAAGGACTAGGGACTAAGGACTAAGTTGCTGGATGGAATTATTTCCAGGATTTGCAGTTTTCGATCAAGTCGTTGGCGCGGCGGGTCTGGGTCATGAATTTTTCGTAAAACAGGAAGCGGACCCGGTTGTTTCCCGGCTGAGGCAGTTTATCGTCAGCAATTCCCAGCTTTTTCAGGTCGTCCCGGGTGAGCGATGGGTAATTATTCTTTTCCTTCCGGGCTTTTTCCCGGATTTTTTCCAGTAAGTTCCTCACTTTACTGCCTGAGTTCCGGTTTTTCATGATGGCTCTCATCGCGTCGAATTCTCCGGGGCCGGAGAGGAATTTGGCCACTCTGCCCCGCCCGACTTTTTCGGTTTTTGTGAATTTCTTTCCGGTCAGGCTGGTCAGGGCGGCGTGGGTCGAGATGGTCTCCTGTCCGCCCTCATCCTGAGACAGATAACGTTTGTATTCAGGGTTCTGCTGGTATTTGTGCAGGCCGTAAATGGTGGCTGCTCCACCCAGGAAGTACGGGTTTGGGATCACGTTTTTAAGCCCTTCGATCCAGCTGCCTGAGCTGTGCTTGCGGGCGTTCATGAAATTGAGGAAGAGCGTGGCTCCCGCCCATAATTTGAGGGCGCCGATGGCCATGTCTCTGGCGTTGAAGCCTCCCCGCACGGCCCGGCTCACGTAACCTGTGCGATACAGTGTGCCGCGCCATCTGTAACGGTTATTGATTCTGGGCGGGATTTTGTCCGCTTTTGTGTTTTCCAGCGCTTTGGCCAGATTCAGCGATTTAAGCCCTTCCGACTGGCTGAGGTTTTTAACGGTCCATTCCGCTTCTTTGGCCAAGGTGAGGATGGCCAGCATGCGGGCGATCCGGTCGTGCGTGGTGGGAAGGTCAGGCCGTGTGCTGCGGGTGGTAAGATCGCTTATTTTCTTCGGAATTCCGTCTTTGAATTTATCCTTATAAATCTTAGGATAATGCCGTTTGATGTTCTGGATGGCCTGAAACAGGGCGTTCCGGCGCACTTTGTCGTTTAAAAGCTTCATCCGTCCCACCAGATTAGCGCTCATGAACTCTGCTACTAACCGGTCATCGATCTGTTTGGGTTCAATTTCGCGCTGCAGGATCAGGTCGCGCTGCCTTCGCACCAGAACGCGGATGGAGGGGGGATTTACATGCTCAAGCTTCAGAAGCTCAATCCTGCCTTTGTTGACCCCTTCATTCATTTGTCTGGCGGCTTTGATGACTTCTTTTACTTCCGTGTTTGAGAGTTTGGCCATGTGGCTCCGGTAAATATTGGCCGCGTCATCAAAATCCATCTTCTTCTTTGATTTGGTCAGTTTTTGCACAGCCTTGATGAACTGGGCTTCCGTCCCGTTCCGGGTCGCGTCCGCGATGAACTGTTCGGTGATGATTTTGGTGGCGTTTTTGAGGTTCTGCCGGTTGAAGTAATTGAGCTTTTCAAGTTGTTTGTATAACTCTTCACTGCTTTTAGCGCTGCTGATGAGTTTGGCCAGATCTAAAAATTCACTGGTGCTTTTGTGGAGCTCCCTCAGTTCATACAGGTCGAGGGCGCCGTCCTGATTTTTGTCATTGGCCGTGTACGCGTTTTTAACGCTTTCTTTTAATTCCGTAATCTTTTTTTTCAGGGCGGTCCGGTCATGGGTGTTTTCGAAAATGTGCTGGAGCTGGACATCAACGTACGTCCGCATGCCGTATTGGAAGCGTCCGGTGAGTTCTTTGTATTCCTTCTGGCCGGCCGGCCTCAGCATTTGGTTGTGCTGTTTTGATTCAAAGTATTCCTGACCCATGGCGGCCACATAATTTTCGAAACTTTTTTCGGTCTGGCGCTGGGATTCAAGGTTATCCGGTTTCGGTTCGGTCTCTTTGGCCTTTATGGCGTGGCCGATATCGGCCATCAGGTTTTCCCGGCTTTTTCGGGCCGCGCTGAGGATAGTGAACCTGGCCTCTTCGAACCCCTGCCGGCGGTTTTCGGCCAGCCGGTAAAATCTGGCGCTGGCCGTGTCAAAGAATTTTTTGTAATGTCTTTTGGCTTTATCGATTTTCTTCTCGTTGGCGAATTTCCCCAGCGATTTTCTCATAGCCTCCGCGAATTTGTCGGGATTATGGGCCTGAAACGCTTTTTTGACGAGCGCGAGGATTTCATCGGAAGACGCTTTTTCGGGCAATCTGATATTTCTGAACGTGTTTTCAAATTCTTTTCCCAGCGCTTCGGGCTTAAAAGCTTCCCTTTGTTTTGGGTTGTATTCTTTCATTTATAAACGTAAGAGTCTGATCAGTATTTCCATCAGGCTTTCATTTCCGCCTTCCACTTCCGGGATTTCCTTCGCGAGGGTCCTGCGGACCTCCACGGGATTCTGAACATCGAGCTGGATCACCACTTTGGTCCGGGTTTTGTCGCTGAGGCGGAGGGTCAGGTTGTGGACGTAAGGCGGATGGTAGTTGATCCAGAAGGCGTTGATCTGATTGAAGGGGTAAAAATCCTTTCCGGCGTAAACCCCTAAATCGGTGATTTCCACATTGATGATTTTGGGTTCCTGGTTGTGGGTGAGGTAATACACGCCCGCCAGGACGACAAAAACAATCGCCATGGTGGCCGACTGCGAGTAGATGGCGTAGCCGATCAGGAGGATGGTGAGGATGCCCGCGATCAAAAACCAGCGGACTCCGCGGTAATGGTTGATGAATTCAGGCGCTTTCCATGCCAGCTGGGCTTGGTTGTGCTGGGCGCCCGGACGGGAATTTTCGGTGTTTTCCTGCTCTTCGGCCATTTTGTTTTTGATTTAAATCTTATTATTATAGCAAATTTTACTCTGAAAAGCAATGTCTTTAATTGGGAATCAGGAATAGGGAATCAGGAATAGGGAATCTGCTGATTTCTGACTTCCGATTCCTGATTCCTGTTATTTCTGTATAAATTATTTGTTCATGAGTAAAAAATTTGTTCGTTAATTCGGCCTGTTCAAAAACACAAAAAACTGGCATTTTTTCCCTGAGTATGCATTAATAAGCTGTTAACCCCATTTCATGCTTGAAAAGTTACTGAAAATCAAAGGAGAATATGAGGAGATCAACAAGTTGATGAGCGACCCAAACGTGGTGGCGGACCAGAAAAAGTATCAGGAGCTGGCCCGGCGGGAATCCCATTTACGGCCGATCGTTGACCTCATTAAGGAATACGAGGGCGCCCTGAAGACGATTGAAGACTCAGAACAGCTCCTTTCGACTGAAAAGGACGCGGAACTGCTCGCGATGGCGAAAGATGAGCTGGCGCAGGCCAAAGAAGCGCGGGACCGCCTTGAGGAAGAACTGAAAGTCGCTTTACTGCCCAAAGACCCGAATGACGAAAAGAATGTGATCATCGAGATCCGCGCGGGAGCCGGGGGCGACGAAGCAGCCCTGTTTGCGGGCGAACTGTCGCGCGCTTATATGCGGTATGCCGAAAAAGAGGGCTACAAATATGAACTGATCAGCAAGAATGACGCGGAGAGCGGGGGAGTGAAGGAAATCATTTTCCGCATTGAGGGCACGGGCGCTTACAGCCAGTTTAAGTACGAAAGCGGCGTGCATCGCGTCCAGCGCGTTCCGGTGACCGAAAGTCAGGGCCGCGTGCACACTTCGACCTGTACGGTGGCGGTACTGCCCGAGGCCGAGGAGGTGGATATTGAAATCCGCGATGAGGATTTACGTATCGACGTGTACCGCTCATCCGGGAATGGCGGCCAGAGCGTGAATACCACCGACAGCGCCGTCCGCATCACCCACGAGCCCACCGGGATTGTGGTGACGTGTCAGGACGAAAAATCCCAGCTGAAGAACAAAACCAAGGCGATGTCCGTCCTCCGGGCACGGCTTTATCAGATGGAGGAGGAGAAACAGCGCAGTGAACGCGGCGAGATGCGGAGCAGCCAAGTCGGAACGGGGGAGCGTAACGAGAAGATCCGCACGTATAACTTCCCACAAGATCGCGTAACCGACCACCGCATCCACCAGAGCTGGAGCAACCTCCCGGGGATTATGGACGGCGACATTTCGGATATTATCGAGAAGCTGACGATTGAGGATCAGACTAAGAAGATGGCGAACGCTGCTTAAAAGTTGACAGAATTGTTCGATTTGAAAAGTGTCGGAAAAACCGACAACAGTTTTTTTACAAGTGGGGAGGGGTGGTGTAAGATGTGGTTGCGCAACATGATACCCACTCTTTATTGTTTGAAGAATGAATAAATTACTATTCGATAATTTTCGGGGATTATTGGATCAAATATTCAGACAATTTTATGTCTGGAAATACTTACAAAAATCCGATAATAACAGTGGATATGGTGCTCGTGGTTTTTTTTGGTCACCAGTTCACAATGCTCTACGAGATACTTTTTTATTAAATCTTGCCAATCTTTTTGATAAAGATAAAGGAGATAAACTTTTAACTATATATAAAGTCCTTAAGGAATTAAACAATAATAAGAAAAGAGAAGATTTAATTAAAAGAATTGGGTCAAAAAAATATAAAAAACCACTTAAAAATTTAGCTTGTTGGCGGAATAACTATCTAGCACACAAGAATCTTCGTTTTACAATGAATCCAAAAGAATTAAGTGAAAAATTTAAACTCAAATATGGTGAAATTGAAAAAATACTCTGGCTTCTTGTAAGTATTACTAAGAGAATTTGTAGGGATTTTAATGATAAAAATGCTACAAATTATGATAACTATTTCTTTGAGCAAACGAATGATGGCTGTAAAAAAGATACAGAGTTTGTATTAAAATATGGTCTTCATACTGAGGCATATAGAAAATTAAAAGAAAAGAATGGGTAGTGCAGCCGTATAACAGTGGTATATTAAGATTCGCTCGCTAAAATTACTATAAGTTTTAAGGATGAATATCGAATCAAAATTAAGAATATTACTATATGACGCTGAAATTAATATTGGTATTTGTGAAATAATTCAGCAAAACCTAAGCAACAAAAAGGCTTACAATTATGATAATCGGGAATCATTTTTGGCGTTAGTAGCGAATAATAGTTTTTTTGAAGCAATTTCAATTATTCACTCATTATTGGGAATTAGCAACATAGGCCAGAAAAATGAATTAAATCTTTATACTTTGCTTAGTAAGGGTAAAAAAGATCTGGAAAGAATACAGGATGAATATCGAAAATCAGGTTTTGATAAATTAAGAGATCAGCTAATAGATCACAAGGACAAAGGTTATCCGAATGAACCTGAAACTCGATTAAGACAAATTATATTTACTGATATTGGCCTAAAGAAACTAAAAGATCTTATCCAAAAAATGAATAATTTTGTATACAATAATTTCAACAAACCATTCGACCCTTTTCATAAGCCATTCAACAATATAATAACAGGCTTAGAAGAAGTCTTGGGCATTGAAGGTAAGGAAAGTGTATAGTAATTTTAGATGCTCACCCATTAGTAT
>CAZSOH010000011.1:0-10935 GCA_964608535.1 uncultured Candidatus Peribacteria bacterium | reverse complement strand
AAAACCCCTGCCCTCGATTATTTCACCACCAATCTGAATGATAAGTTCAGGAAAGGTGAAATTGACCCGATTATCGGCCGAAAAAAGGAAATTGAGCGGATGATCCATGTGCTCAACCGGAAAACCAAGAATAACCCGGTAATCATCGGTGATCCGGGTGTGGGAAAAACCGCTGTGGTGGAAGGACTGGCGCAGGCTATTGTGGAAGAAAATGTGCCTGACGCCCTCTTAAATAAAGAAATTCTGCTGCTTTCGCTGAGCAATGTGATTGCCGGCACCAAATACCGCGGTGAATTTGAAGAGCGGATGAAGAGTATTATCGATGAAGCGGCCAAGGCCGATAACGAAATTATCCTGTTTATTGACGAAATTCATACCCTATCCGGCACCGGAAGCGCGGAAGGCAGTATGGATGCGGCCAACTTGCTAAAACCAGCTCTTTCCCGCGGGAGCATGCAGATCATCGGGGCGACCACAGTGGATGAGTACCGGAAACAGATCGAGAAAGACAAGGCGCTGGAACGGCGTTTTCAGTCAATTATGGTCGATGAACCCAGTGATGATGAATGTGTGCAGATCATGAAAGGACTTCGGCCTGCTTACGAAAAGTTCCACAATATCACCATTTCGGATGAGGCGATTCAGGCTTCTGTAAAGCTTTCCAAGCGTTATTTAACAGAGCGCTTTCTTCCCGATAAGGCCATTGACCTGGTGGATGAAACGGCAGCCCTGATGGGCGCCCGCAGCCAGTTTAATACCCCTTCGATCCGCAAGGAGAAGGAGAAAATCGCCAAAATTGAAAAGCAGATCGAAACGCATGTGTACGCTCAGGAATACGAAAAAGCCTCTAAGCTCAAGGAAAAGAAGGAAGCTATTCTGAAAGAGATCGATAAGATCAAGGAGAAGAGCCAGAATACTGCTAAACGGGTAAGAATCGACGAGAATGATATCGCCAAAACCGTTGGCAAAATCACCGGTATTCCTGTTGCCAAACTTATGAAAGATGAATCTAAGAAACTGGCTGATCTGGAATCCACCTTGAAGCAGTTTATTATCGGTCAGGACGAATCGGTTACAGAGGTCTCGAAGGCCATCCGGCGGGCCCGTGTGGGCATAGCCCAGCCCAACCGCCCAATCGGCTCATTTGTCTTTTTAGGGCCGACCGGCGTGGGCAAAACAGAGCTGGTCAAAACCCTGGCCCGGGAAGTTTATAATAATCCGGACGCGCTCATTAAGATCGATATGAGTGAGTTCATGGAGAAACACAATGTTTCCCGGCTGGTGGGTGCGACCGCCGGCTATGTGGGCTACGAGGAAGGCGGACAGCTGACCGAAGCCGTCCGGCGAAAGCCTTACAGTGTAGTGCTGTTTGATGAAATCGAAAAAGCTCATCCTGAATTCTTTAATATTCTGCTTCAGGTTCTTGAAGACGGCTACCTGACGGATGCCAAAGGTAAACGGGTCGATTTCACCAATACGATCATCATCATGACGAGCAATATCGGCGCCAAGAAGCTCACTAAAGAAGCCAGCAAGATCGGCTTTGCCCTTTCGGATGATAAGCTTAAACAGGCTGAAGAGGACTTTAATGAAAAGAAGGAGCAGGTCATGAAAGAATTTAAAGACACTTTCCGTCCGGAATTCATCAACCGTATCGACAAAGTGATTGTCTTCCAGCCGCTGACCCATGATAATATCGGCGAAATTGTTAAATTACAGCTGAGTCAGCTCAATGACCGCCTGAAAGAAAGAGACATTCAGATTGAAATCACCCCGGAAGCCACTTCGCTGCTCGCCAAGCTCAGTTATACTCCCGAATACGGTGCCCGGCCTGTACGGCGGAAACTTCAGGATATTATTGAAGATCCCCTGGCCGAACGACTGCTTTCAGGTGAATTCAAAAAAGGTGACCGCGTAAAAATCGGCTGCCTGAAGGACAAGGAAGAATTTACGTTTATGAAGGTGGAACTTAAGGCTAAAGCGCCCCGAAAGAAACTGGTAAAGGCTTAAAGCTTTATTCTTCTTCATCTGCCGGAGCCTCTGAACCTTTTAAGATTCTCAACACCGCGTTTCTCAGAGCATTAAGAGACGCTGGCTTTTCGAGCAGCCTTCCTGCTTCCATCTGATCACTCCTAAAACTATTTGTAACTTTGTCAGCACCAAAACTGGAGTGAAAAAGTATTCTGTCTCTCAATTCAGGGAGTTCTTCTTCAATGAATTTCCACAAGTCTATCCCCGTTCCATTCGGCATCCCCACATCGCTTATAATTAAGTCCGGTTTCGGCCCGTCAGTAATGAGCTGAATAGCTTCATTACCGCTTTCCGCTTCGCTCGCTGCCAATGGCTGCCCTAGACCTAAAATAAGCCTGAGATTTCTTTTCATCGCGCTTCGTACAAACGGCTCATCGTCTACTAATAGAATTTTTACCTGGGTCCTCAGGGGTTGCTGATTTTTCGGGGTGTCGGACATCATACTTTATAATTTTTTAGAGATTATAAAAATATTTTAAACTATTTTTTTAAATTGTCAATATTAATTTTAACCATAAGAAACTCGCGAGGCTATTTCCCAAGGATTAAATTAAGCCTTTTTACTTATGCCTATTAAAGCCCAAGAGACTTCTTGATGTCTTCCGCTTTCTGTGCCTCTTCTTCTTTTTTTGCCGCTTCTTCCGCTTTCGCTTTTTCGGCTTCGGGGTTGTTGGCGTGTTCTTTTTCGAGGGCAGCCACCTGCTCAGCATGTTTCTTTTCGAGCTCGGTGAACTTCTGCTGCTCTTCTTCAAAAATCTTCATCAGCTCGTCTACCTGAAACTGGGAAAGCTGGGGCAAAGCCTCAATAATTTTCTTCTTTTCATTAAAAGTCAGTGAAATGGAGCCCGCCAAAAGAGTAGCGAACTTTTGTTCATCAAATTTGGTGTTGGGATGTTCAGGGATTTTGATCTCTTTCAGAAACTGCTCCTGCTGTTCTTTGTTCCCGGCGTTGGACACAAGGGAGCTGATATCCACATTTTCCTCCATGATGCCGCTCAGATCTTTATTCCCCGCTTTTCTGACAGGGGGCTGAGCACCCGCAGCAGGCTGCTGACCCGCTGGCTGAGCGTTTTGATCAGCCGGAGGCATTCCTCCGCCCTGCTGATTATTGTTTGGCTGTGCATTTTCGTCCATGATCTTTAAATAAGAATACAGAATATACTTTAGCACCTTACCCCCCTTTAATCAAATGTTGTTTTGCGTTAAAATAAGGGTGATGAAATTCTTTGAATATCTCTTATGGATGATCTTCGAAAAGAAATTGAAGGGATTGATAAACAGCTGATTGAGCTCTTAGGAAAGCGTATGAAACTTTCTGAGAAAATTGGTAATTCAAAAAAGGAATTCGGACTGCCGATTCAGGATAAGGAACGTGAAAAAGAAGTTAAAAAAGAGCTTAAAAGTATCGCCAAAGAAAATAACCTTTCAGAAGCATTTGTTGACGGCCTCTATGATCATATCTTTGATGAGAGCCGACGAATCCAGATGAGTGACTCCTGACTCATTTGTATAGTGTTATTTTTGATGAAAATCAAAAGATTCAGTGCGGTTCAATTGACAAATAAGCATTATTTGTTAACTTAATATACCATATTAAGTTAACCTCTCTGATTGTGTCAGACCCTGAAGCAAATAAACCAGAAACAGACCTCTCTTTTCAGGCTATCGCTGAGCGAACTTTTCCTGGTAATCCGGAAAAACAAGCGGCTCTGATGGCTGATCTTGAGGCTGCCTTAGCCGCCATTCGCCGGAATGTAACCCATTTCCTTATGCGTGAGGCTATGGACAATGAACCAGGTTATCATGCAGATTGGAGTGGGAGCGCTATAAAAAATGTCCGGAATCTGATCAGTGGTTTAACCACAGATGATGTTTTTAATCCTAATCGCCCGATTTCATTTGAGGGAATGGGAGAAGATATGGAAAGTTTTTTGAAACGGCTAAATTATTCTGATAGGTCATAGATGGCGATGCCGAAGGCGACTGAGACATTGAGCGATTGTTTTTGGCCGTGCATCGGGATTTCGATCGCCTTATCGCATGCTTTTAATATCTCATCTGAAACGCCCTCTATTTCATGACCGACCACCAGACAGACAGGGCCATTGGGTTTATATTTTTTGTAATCGACACTGCCTTTAGACTGCTCCAGAGCGACCAGTTCAATCCCCCTTTTTTTAAGCTCAGCAATACAATCTAAAGCATCGATATAATAGGCCCATTCAACCGTTTTTTCGGCCCCGATCGCTGTTTTATGGATTTCTTCACGGGGCGGATAACCGGTTTGGCCGCATAAAAAAACCTTTTTCACCCCGGCTCCATCACACGTCCTGAAAATAGAACCCACATTGTGGAGGGATCTGATATTGTCCAGTAAAACGTATAACTCTTTCTTCATAATTAAGAATTAAGAGTTAAGAATTAATAATTGAAAAACACTAAGCTTTCATCACGTACATCGAATTCGGGTTGTACAAAATTTTTGTTCGAATTATTTCATATACCCCCTCATCGTCGGTGTTTTCCACTTCCCAAAAAACACCGCTTTTGATGGATTTTACCAGATTTCCGGCATGAAGATTGATAGACATTTTTTTGCTTTCTCCCGTAAAATTTTTGAGGTCACAGGTGACCAGGTAATTCTCCAGTTCCATATTCGCCGGCTCAAGACCCCGCTCTTTACTGAATGAATAGGGCTGCCCGTCTATCCTCACATAAATCCATTCTTTATTTAAATTAGCCAGCTCGCCGGTTTCGATGATTTTGAGGGCTACCTCCTTTTTATCCGTCCCCTCCTCCAGCTGTACCGCCCAGTACAGGGAGCGTTTAAGGTTTATGTCGAAGCCTTTTTGCTTCAGCGTGTACTCAACGGTCCGCTCCGCGTTATCCACAATAATCAGCCGGACGAAAAATTCCAGATCCGTCTTTTCAAATTCCCTGATATCATCAGAAGTTTTATGCTCACCAAGCGATTTGTAACTGGCGGTCTTTTTTTCTTCGATCCACTCGCGGATGGAGCTGAAGATTTCCTTGCCATTTCCTCCCGGATCCCTCTCAGGATGGGGCATAATAGCCATTACGTTTCCGGCCGGATTACAAAGGGCTGCAATGGCTTCTGTTGAACCATTTGGCGTTACCGGGAAGTCAGAATTCACTTTTCCGTTTTCATCGCAATACTGAAAAAGCACCTGCCCGTTGGCTTTTAGTTTTTCAAGAACTTCAGGGTCTTTGAATACAAACCGCCCCTCGCCATGAGCGTATGGAATGTGCAGCAGGCTATCGATATTATTAAAAGCCGACCTGTTCTTTGGAGCAACGTTTTTTAAGTAGGCCCAGGAATTTCTGAAGCCGGTGTCGACCACTTCTTCCCCCTTAATCATTTCATTCCAGGCGAGTCCGGCGGCGAGGTCATAATTTTCAAAGCCCGGAATCAGTCCGGTCTCGATCACCACCTGAGCGCCATTACAGATCCCCAGCACCACCTTGCCTGCCTTTGCTTCTTTTTTTATGATTTCCATAATCGGGTTCTGGGCGGCAATGATACCGCTCCGGCTCCGGTCTTCGTAGCTAAACCCTCCTGCCAGACAGTAGCCGTCAAATTCATAACAGCGGCTCCCGTCCAGCAGCTCCGGATCGTTCCACAGAATGATTTCCGCATCCATTCCGCTGCGCTTAAAAGCCCGGACATTTTCGGTTTCGCAATTGGTTCCCGGGAAGGAAATGACGGCAAACTTTATCATTAAATACAGGATTAAGGATTAAGGAATAGGCATTTCAAATCAGTATCCTATCGGTCTTCATAATACCTAAAAAATGTTCGAATCCAAACCTATTTAAACGCTCTGGCAACTACCAGGCCGTAAACTTTTTTTAATCCGTGGGCCTTGAGGACTTCGGCGCATTTTTCAAGGGTGGAACCAGTGGTGCAGACATCATCGACGAGAAAGTAGATGGGGTCTTTTTCCCGGATTAAGTGCGGAGCCTGCTTTCTTTCGTCTTTTTCTTTTACATTATTTTCTTTTTCCCCTTTCTTTCTTACCCCCCTATTATCTGAATAGGGGCCCCACGCACAGGGAGAATATTGAGTACATTTTTTGTTCATTTCTCTGCGTAGGTCGTAGTGAAAAATCGACTCTTTTCTTAACCTAAATGCGCCATCTAGATTCTTGTGCCGGTCAGATTTAGACAACCGAGCCTGCTGCTTAGTATTTTTGATCCGCTCCAAAAGATGGATTACCTCTGAATCTTTAATTCTTTCCGCAATTATTTCCGCCTGATTGAATCCTCTCTCATTTAGCCTTTTTTGATGCAGCGGAACCGGAACAAGAAGAATTTTCCGGCCCCTTGTCATCGTCAGCTCCGATAGTTTCAATGACATCAGATTTGCAAAAGTTTCGGAAAGTTCCTGGGTGTATTTGTATTTAAGTTGCTTGATGGCCGCCTGAATGGCTGGATTTTCAGCATAATCCAGCGCGTAAATCACCCCGTCCAGATAACGGAAATCCGGATCTTTTTCTTTCTTCTTCCCTTTGATTTTTCTTAATTTGAGCGACTTACTGCAATCCGCACATAAAAAATCCCCTTCCCTTTTACAGGAAGTGCAGACGGGAGGGAACAAGGTGTTCAGGATAAGCGTTTTTAACGCATAAATTAACCTCATTCCTCTAATTACAGGATAACTATTCAGGCTGATCTGATAGTACAACGCTTAATCTGTCTCTTTCTGCCTGAGCTGCTTTTGCCTCACTTGTTTCAGTCACAACCTCTCTCCACTCATCGCCATCAACTTCAGGGGTTTCCTCAAAAAGAATACCGCCTTTACTCATCGCGTCATCTAAGTCGACATCGGAGGGGCGGCCTGATTCTAAACTATTTTCTGCGCTCATATTTTTGGAGGGTTAATATTGGCTACAATATAATCACTTTGAAACTGATTTGTCAATGAAAATCAGAAATGTCAAACTCTCGTAAATATGAATTGTCATTCCCTCTTTCTTGTGATAGACTTTTTCCGCTTTTAACACTAAATTATCATGGAAAAGCTATTAATCGTCTCTCAAATTATTATTTCAGTTCTTCTTTCTTTTCTGATTCTCATTCAGGGTAAGGATGAAGGTTTTGCCGCTTCCGGCAGCACCCAGAGTTTTGCAGCTACCAAACGCGGCCCTGAAAAAGTCATTTTTTTGGCCACTGTTGTCCTGGCAGCGCTTTTCCTTATCAGTGCCCTTCTTTTTGTTTTTGTTTAATTTTACGTCACTAGTCTTAAGTCACAAGTCTCAGGTGTCGATTTTCTTGAGACATGAGACCTGAGACTTTTCCCTATGTTTAAACGACACTTCAGCATCCTCAACAAGCTCGAGAAAATTATGGTCACCTTCCTGGCGTTGGTTGTCGTGATTTCGGGCGTCCAGATCGGCCAGGCTTTTTATGATGAACACACTGAAATGCAGCCGGTTCCGGGAGGGGTTTATACCGAAGGCGCGGTCGGAAAAGTCAGCCTGATCAATCCGCTTTATGTCCCGCTGGGCAGCGTTTCGCATGATCTGACTACCCTTATCTTCTCAGGGCTGACCCGGTTTGACCCGGTCAAAAATGAAATTGTGCCGGATCTGGCGGATTTTACTGTTTCTGACAACGGGAAGGAATATACTTTCGTTATCAAGGAAAACGCCACGTGGCATGACGGCGCTCCAGTCACCAGCGCCGATGTGCTTTTTACCTACAATACAGTGATCAATTACCCTGGTTTTAATGGCCTTATCCTCAATTATAACGATTACAGCGGTATCAAAGTGACGGAGGTAGATGAACGAACGGTTAAATTTCTTCTTGAGTCACCCGATTCTTTTTTCCTTGTAAAAACACTGGTCGGAATCCTGCCCTCCCACCTTCTGGGCCACTTACCTGTTGAGGCGATTGAATCAGATCCCTTTAACCAGTTTCCAGTCGGCACAGGCCCTTATCAGTTTGTCTCAATGACCCCTATTGAGAATTATTCCGAAATCACTCTCGAGGCCTATGATGGTTATTACGGTAAAAAGCCCAATATTCCCACCATAAAGATCAAGCTCTTTCAGGATTATAAGGAACTTCTGAAACGACAGGGTGAACTGGACGGCATCCGAAATGTGCCCGAAGAGAGTGCTGAGAAAATCCTCAGCCGCGGACATCTAACGCTGACCCGATATCATCTCCCCCAATATGTTGCTGTGTTCATGAACACACAGTCCGAAAAACTTAAAGACCCAAAAGTTCGTTTAGCTCTGCAGCTGGGTACAGATAAAGACGCCATTGTTAAGGCTTTGGGGCAAACCAAGCGAATCGACACTCCCCTTCTTGAAATTGACCAAAAAAACTGGGTTTACCAATACAGTATCAGTAAGGCGAATGGCGCCCTGTTCGGAACCGAGTGGCAGCTTCCAGACAAAGTCACTGAAGAACCCACCGAAAACTCCACTGAAGAAGCCGTTACTGATGAAGATGATGAAGAAGTAACAACCGAGCCTGAATTTATTACCGGGCCGAACGGGGGAAAAGACTGGCAAACCACTGACAGAAAGATCACCCTTACCGGAATTGTTCCGGATAAGACCAAATCCATTTTTGTGAATGACTATGAACTCAAGAAATACGTTCCCGGTGACCCGGGCTGGAGCTATGTGGCCAGCTTTGAGTTTGGAAACCTGAAAAAGGGAAAAAATGTCTTTGATGTGTATGCCGTTGATTTTGATGAGGAAAAAACGCTGATCGATACCATCACCATTACACAGGGAACCGAAGAGCAGTTCATGGAAGAAGAGCTGAATGAAGTCGCCGCAGAAAATAAAGAAGCGGATGTGCTTCCTATCCGCCTCAACCAGAATGATGAAACGCTGATCCTTCGCATGATCGTCCCCAAAACTCCTGAAGCCTACAGCCAGGTTGCCTCTCTGATAAAAGAACAGTGGAAGAAAATCGGTGTAGGACTCACCATTGAAGCTCTGGATAATACTGACTTTCAGGAGGCTCTGTTTAAACGAAATTATGATCTGTTGATTTTTGGGCAGAACCTGGGCTATAATCTCGACGCTTATCCCTACTGGCACAGCAGCCAGGCAAAGGAAGGCGGATATAATCTTTCGCAATTCAAGAACTTTATTGTCGACAGCCTGCTGGACAAGGCGCGGCTTCAGGAGGATGTGGAAGACCGGAAAAAAACCCTGAACCAGATCCAGGAAATCATCAGCAAAGAAATCCCGGCGATCTTCCTCTACAGCCCTACCTATAACTTCGCCCTTTCCGATAAAATACAGAATGCCACGTTCGAGAATTTAGCAACGACTACAGATCATTTTGCCCGCATTCAGGACTGGTACGCGCGGGTTGACCGGCGTTTCGCGGAAGGCGTCAATCCCCTTACCTTTGTGAACTGGCTGGTCAAACAATTCTGAATTTCCAATTGTGGATCAATTGTGGGCCAATTGTGGGCCAATTGAAAATTCATAATTCATAACTCTTAACTCATAATTTGAAATGCAAGTTGTACTCAAAACCCGGATTCCTAAACTTGGAAATCCATATGATATCGTCAATGTTAAGCCCGGATATGCCCGGAATTTTCTTCTGCCCCGCAAATTAGCGGTTTTGGCTACCCCTGGCGAGCTAAAAAGGGCTGAGGGGATGAAAGCGAAAGTCGCCGCCAAGCTTGAAGCGGTGCTGGAAAACGCAAAAGAGGTTACCGATAAACTTAAAGGTGCTGTTCTTACTTTTAAAAAGAAGGCCAGAGGGGAAAAACTTTATGGTTCTATCAAGGAAACTGATATTGTCGACGCTCTTAAAGAAGGGCAGAAAGTAGAGGTTTCGAAAGATATGATCAAGCTGGAAGAGCCTCTGAAAGACCTGGGGGAACATACTGTTAAGCTCCAACTCAATGAAGAGGTGTCTGCTGAACTTAAAGTAGTCATTGAAGCCGAATAGCCTATTTGAATGAAAGAGACCCTGGTTAACGGGGTCTTTTTTTGTGTGCCAAGCTTATTGAATAATCAATGTAAATATGTTATAATAATTAGATAGTACTATTCCTATGAAGATTGACCGCTTAAAGCAAAAACTAAAAAGCCCTGATACCAAAGATGCCCTAAAATCTCTGGGCTCATCCGTAAAAGAGGGATTGCAAAAGGCAATAGAAACGACAGCTAAAGGCGGTAAGGAAATATTCTCCTGGTTTAAGGAGTTTTTTAAGAATTCGAAAGAAAAAGGCTTAAAGGCTTCTCTGATGGGACCCCTGATAGGTTTTTTAGCCTTTTTTTCTAGCTTAAACAACAAGTTGGGTAAGAAACCCACCTTGAGCCAAGCAGCAAAACCGAATGAAAGCCAAACTTCTTCAAAAAAGAAACTCGATCGACTCAAAAAACAAGTAGAGGCTGATGTGCCCCTTGCCCCTATTAAGCCTAAAGGTATTGATACTTCACCCAGACAAACGCTATCAAGAAATGAATTGCTATCTGATGACAAATCGAATAAAGGGATTTTAGACACTTTGAAACAGCAACCTGGCCTCAAATGGATAGGAAGGCTTGGTGGCAACGGGAATCGGGAAGTTATTCTGTACGCCCCAAAAGGGATCGACACCAGCAAGCCCGTAGAACTTATTTATCATTTTCATGGTACGCATGGTGAAAAGATAAATGACAGAAAAAATACGGCCAGTAATCGTGTCAGTCAGGTATTACATGCAAGTCAAAGGATGGCTAAAAACAACCGGAATATTATTGTGGTTTACCCGTTAAGCGGCGGTCCGCGGCCGCCAGGTTCATTTGCCGCCCGCAACCATTATGATGATTACTGGATGAAAAAAGGATCAGGAGACAGTATGCGCAAACTTCATCAAGAAACGCTTGATACCATTAAAAATAAACTTAACCT
>CAZSOH010000010.1:0-11021 GCA_964608535.1 uncultured Candidatus Peribacteria bacterium | reverse complement strand
TGGTCATGGCTCCTTTTGACCATTTTTTGTGGGACAGCTGAGCGGGGATAATTTTACTTGGCCTTGTGGCCGGCTTTTTTGTGATTGATAATAAGAAACCTCATTCGATTTCATTAAAATCAGATGATTAAACCCATTTATCACTCCCGTTCACCAAGAGAAACAACTGAGCTTGGCTTTAAGCTGGCTGAAAAATTGAGGCCTGGCGACAGGGTGCTTTTGTATGGCGATTTGGGCAGCGGAAAGACACACTTTATTAAAGGTTTGGCTAAGGGGCTGGGAATTGAGGAAAAAATAAAGAGTCCAACCTACGCTTACGTTAATTCATATGGAATCAGGAATCAGGAATCAGGAATCAGAAAAAATCAGGCCGAATTCCGAATCCCGAATCCCGAATCCCGATTATATCATTATGATTTGTATCGGTTTGATGAGGGGGCGGACTTTGCTTCAATCGGATTTGAGGAGACTCTGAATGACCCCGAGGCTATCAACGTGGTGGAATGGGCTGATCGTTTAGGTGAGTTTGTTTTGGATCATTTTATTTCGGTTTATCTGGATGGTGAAGATGATCGGCGCAATATTGAGATTCATTTTCAAAGTTCGGAAATTGTGCCTGAAAGTTTAGTTGAAGCTCTTTATAACGAATGGGCAACGCCGCTTCATGTGAGAGAACATTGCGCTCAGGTAACCGATGTGGCCATGCAGGTTGCCCAAGCTTATATTACTAAGGGGATTATTGTTAATGCCGATCTTCTTTATGCTGCCGGAATGCTCCACGACCTTTGCCGCTTATGTGATTTTAAGGAGCTGAAAAGAGACTGGTTCAGGGAGGAGGTGTCGGATCAAAAATGGCAATTGTGGCAGATTCAGCATAAAGAGCATAAAGGTCAGCATCATGCGGACATTGTTTCAGAGTACTTGAAAGAAAAAGGTTTTTTGGAAACGGCTGAAGTGATTCGTATGCATAAATCCACCAATATTGTTAAGGAGCCTGAGGGCTATGATTCTCTGGAAAAGAAAATTCTTTACTATGCTGATAAGCGTGTGAAACATACCGAAGTGGTCAGTCTGTCGGAGCGGTTCAGGGATGGGAAAGAGCGGTATGGCAAATATAATGCTCCCAAAGAACAGGAGCTTTTTGATCAAGTAGAGCTAAAAACAATTGAACTTGAACGAGAGCTTTTTAGTAGAATTGATCTGAAACCAACGGATATTAAATAAATTCCAGCTCCTTCGTCGCGATACCTGTTCACTCGCCATCGCTCGTTCGCGACTCCGGTGGGCTCCTCCAGTTGACCGTAATTTAGTTATCTTTTTCATTTTCTTCATCGTTTTCCTCGTCTTCATCGTCCTCCTTTTCATTATCTTTGTCTCCGCCAAGGTCGGTTTGAATGTTGAGCGGCTCGATGCCATAGAGCCTGACAAAGTTGTCATAAATCAATTCGGTGAGTCCTCCAACAACCTGCATGATAAACCATACACCAGGCATAGCGGCAAAAATAATGACAATAGGCTGCGCACCGCTTGCCATGAGCGCTAAGGCAATTCCGATACTGACAAATACTCCCAATGCGCTGCTGTATATTCCTAATAACGAATATTCATAGCCGGCTAAAACCTCCATAATCAAGGCTGAAATAAAAGCGCTTAAAAGGAAATGAACAGCCGCTATACCATTAATGATGTCCAGTGAAGCCCCCATTAAATAGAGGGGGATGGTGAGAAAAAAGAGAACCAGGTTAAACAGAAAGATATGCATGATGGTTGTTTTTCTCCGGCTGTATTTAGCGTTATCCATAAAGGTCACCATTACTCCCGTTACTGTGTTGGCGGTCACGGTGCCGACAAAGGTCATAATGATAATGACAAAAAGCGAAAGAGCTGTGCCTTTGTCAGTAGCTGGCACCAGGTTCAGCATGGCGAAATAAACGACAAATAAAGCCAGGGTGCCTGCCGCTCCGCCGACGATTCCACTAAGAAGCCTTAATGAAAAGAGAGAGAAGGTGAGAGGTCTTTTTTGTTCCATTATTTTATTTTTTAAGTCTTAAATCTCATGTCTTAAGTCCTAAGTCTTATGTTTTATGTTTCAGGACTTCTGATTTTTTAGGGTGAGAAGGAGGAGAGCGAGGAGTCCAAGCGTGATGGCAGTGTCCGCGAGGTTGAAAACCGGAATGGGTTTTAGGTCAATGAAGTCAATGACATAGCCGAGCGAAACCCGGTTAATTAGATTCCCTAAAGCTCCGCCAATAATTATACCCAATAAAAATGGGTTTAGGAATGGGTTTCTTTTTTCATTTATGAACCATTTTGTTCCCCAGTGGAATAAAATACCGATGACTGTTGCTGAGATAATGATTTGCGGCCACTGGCCGAATTCAATTCCAAGCGCGATTCCCCGATTGGTGTGAAAATGCAGGCTAAACCAGTTTTTGATGATGACAATCGTTCCGCTGCAGAGGTAGGCGGCCCAGTATTTTGTGAGAAGATCAATTGCCAGCATAACGATAGCTGATACAATGAAGATCCTGATTTTTTGCGTCTTATTCTTACGGTTCATTGATGCTATTATAACTGATGAATGACCCAATTCCCAACCCGCCTGCACCGGAACGGGCAGGTGACCAATTCCCAATGAATTTAATTTAACTTAATGAAGAAGAGGCCGTTTGATACAGTATTGGCAGTTGTGTTTCTCGCGTTGGTGTTTTTTGGAGTGGTGATGATTTCGAGCGTGAGTGTGTATGAAAGTTATCAGCTGACCAACGATATGGCCCAGAGGGGGATATTGGATGCTCCGACCAATAGTTTTTATTTGTGGCGGCATATCTGGCGGGTAGCGATTTCCATTCCTTTAGGGATTTTGATGATGTATTTACCCATTAAAATCTGGAAGAAGGCGGCTCTAGGGCTTTTTGTTACTTCGATTATTCTGCTAATCCTCCTTTTCCTCCCAGGAGTGGGGGCAAATTATGGCACGTCAACCAGCTGGATTGATCTGCCCTTTATTCCTTCGCTCCAGCCCGCTGAATTTGTGAAACTGGCCCTTATTTTTTATCTGGCGGTCTGGATGGAAAAACGGCAGGAACATGTGCGTACTTTTCAGTATGGTTTTTTGCCTTTCACAATCCTTCTGAGCGTGGTTGTACTGCTTTTAGCAGCTCAACCTGACTTTGGATCTGTACTTGTGATTTCGGTGATTGCGGCCGGTATGTTTTTTGCTGCCGGGGGGAGTATTTTTCACATTATCGGAGGCGCATTTCTGGCGGCTTTGGCTGCTTATCCGATTATCATGAGTAAAGAGTATATCCGGAATCGTTTTATGGCTTTTATCGACCCGGCGATTGACCCTCTGAATGTCAGTTTTCAGATCAAACAGGCGCTGATTGCGGTGGGGAGTGGCGGACTTTTTGGGGTAGGTTTTGGAAAATCGATTCAGAAATTCGGTTATTTGCCCGAAGTGCAGGGAGATACCATTTTCGCGGCCGCTGCTGAAGAACTTGGTTTTATCCGAATTACTTTTTTGGTTGTTGCCTATCTTATTATTGCCATTCGGGGTTTTAATATCGCTAACCGCGCTCCTAATCGTTTCGCGATGCTGGTGGCGGTTGGAATCACCAGCTGGTTTGTCTTTCAGGCTGTTATCAATATTGGGGTTAACCTGGCTCTTTTGCCGCTTACAGGACTTACCCTTCCTTTTGTAAGCTATGGTGGTTCGTCGCTTATTGCTAATATGATGGGGGCCGGTGTTTTACTTAATATTTCGCGCTATGCGCAAGAACAAACGCATTCTACTCGTCGGAGGCGGGTCGGGAGGGCACATTATGCCCAACCTCGCTATCGCAGAAGAACTTAAATCACATTGTGGGTCAAATCGTGGATCAGCTTCGCGTGGGCCAATCGTGGGCCAATCGTGGGCCAATTGTGGTTCTGTTGAGTTCCTATATGTGGGTTCGAGGGCGAAGCTCGACCGGAAGCTGGTTGAGCCTTCCGGCATTCCGTTTAAAACTATTTTTACCGGGAAAATCCGGCGTTATTTTGCGTGGCAGAATTTTATTGATCCGGTTTTTGTCCTTTTGGGTTTTCTCCAGTCTTTTTGGATTTTGCTTCGTTTTTGGCCGCACGCGGTATTTACAAAAGGAGGGTTTGTGAGTGTGCCGGTGGCGATTGCGGCCTGGATTTTGCGCCGGCCGATCGTGCTTCATGAGTCAGATAGTGTTATGGGGTTGGCGAACAGGATCGTTGCCCGGTTAGCTAAGCGTGTGTGTCTTGGATTTCCCAATGACCAATTTCCCAATGACCAATTTCCCAATTCCCAATTTCCAATTCCCAACCCGCCTGTACCGAAACGGGCAGGTGACTCATTAAATTCAAAATATGTTTTGACAGGCAATCCGGTGAGACAGTCCATTTTACATGGCAGTCGGGATAAGGGGTTCAAATTAACCCATTTTATTCCCGGGAAGCCGGTGGTTTTGGTGTGGGGAGGGAGTCAGGGGGCCCAGCAAATCAATGATTTGATTTCGGGTTCATTTGAACAGCTGAAAGGGCATTTTCAGATTCTCCACATCACTGGACAAGGGAAGCAAACTGAACTCGATGATCCAGCCTATTGCCAATTTGAATATCTGGACAAAGAGCTAAAACACATTTACGCGATTACTGATGTGGTAGTGGGTCGGGCTGGCGCGAACTCTTTATATGAATTGGCCTTGATGCAGAAGCCGAATATTCTTATCCCTCTTAAATCGGCGGCCCATAATCATCAGCAATTCAATGCTGAATATTTTGAGGAAGAAGGAGCGGGTTTGATTTTAAGAGATGAGTCTCTGTATGATGTGCTCAACGCTTTGTGGCATAATCCGAAACAGCTTGAATCTATGAAACATTCGTTGTCGCGTTTGGCAAAGCCGAAATCGGCTGAAGAGATTGCCGAACTGATACTTAAGCTTTAAGCGGGAAGCAGTAAGTGTTAAGTTCAAAGCCTTAAACTTCTAACTTTACATGAGAATCGGAATCAATGCGCGGTTTCTCGTGCATCCATACACCGGTATCGGCCAATACACCCGCTCGCTTATCCCTGAGATGGCGAGGTTAGAGCCTGAAAATGAATTCTATTTGTTCACCCCTGAGCTGGTGGACATTAACCTGCCTTCCAATTGCCATCAGATCCGGGTGGCGGAAAAGCCTCAGCGTTCGGCCAGTTTACAAAAAGCCCACTGGGAGCATGTTTTGCTTCCGAAAGAAATGGAGAAGATGAAACTCGATTTGGTTCATTTCCTCTATCCTTCTAATCCACGGCGGAAACTTTCTATGCCCACCATTGTTACGGTGCATGATGTGATTCCGTGGAAACTCAAATCATACAGGAAGAAAATGCGTTCGAAAGTTTATCACCTGAATGCCCGGCTTGCCCTTAAAAAAGCGGACCATATCATAACGGTTTCCCATTTTTCTAAGTCTGAAATCATCAAACATCTGAAGCTGAAGGAGAAAAATATCACTGTAACTCCTCTGGCATCGCCTTCTGCTGATGATCAACTTCGTTTTCCGGATTTACAGCTCAGACGCAAATATTTTCTTTATGTGGGCGGTTATGATGAGCGGAAAAATGTCCCTCAGCTGATCCGGGCTTATGAAAAACACATTGCCCCTACTTATCCCATTGATTTGATTCTGGTGGGAGGAAAGCATTTGGGTTTTGAAGAACTGATTACCAATGAGTTTACAGAGCGGGTGGCTGGTAAATTTCCTTTAAAACGGAAAGGGAATGTCGTTTTTACTGAGGCGCTCGATCAGAATGAATTACTCTGTTTATATAAGCAGGCTTTGGCTCTGGTGCATGTGTCTACTTATGAAGGATTTAATCTGGCCTTGGTGGAGGCGATGTCTGCTGGCATTCCGATTATCGCTTCTGATATTCCGATTCACCATGAAGTGACGGATGATCATGCTTTATTTGTGGATCCGAATTCTGTTGATTCGATTGGTAACGGGATGCATCAATTGGTGAATGATCCTGTTCTGCAGAAAAAACTTGCCAAGGATGGGCTGGAACGGTCGAAAAATTTCAGTTGGCAGAAAACAGCCGAGGAAACATTGTACGTTTATACGCTATTTGCTTAATTTGCAGTTCGAGTTTTGAGTTTGCAGTTCGAGGGAGTCTTAAGTGGCTTTTTTTGCTGGAGGCAGTATAATTAGGCTACCTTAATATGTACCATGTCTTTTAAGTTTATTCTCTTTATTATCGTTCAGTTGGCAGCTCTGGTGTTTTTTATTGAGGTGCTGAGGCGGGTTCATAAGCGGGCGACGGAATATAATCTGAAGGATGATAAGGGTACAGTCCCTTTTGGTTTTGTGAAACTAAAACATATTGTGCTTTTGTACGCGCTGACTTACCTTTTATGGCTGATTGCGTCTATTGTACTTTATGTTTACTTTGTTCAGGGAAGAATTGATGTTACCCGGAATACCCCCGTTCGTACGAACGGGGCGGTTGAGCTGAATCTTTAAGTCGTAAGTTTTCAGTCTTATGCTATAAGCTATAAGCCGTATAATTTTAATTGAATATGGATCACGAAAAAGTTGCCGTTTTAGATTTTGGAGGTCAGTATGCCCATTTGATTGCCAACCGGGTTCGTCGTTTAGGGGTATACAGCGAAATCAAAGATCCGGATGTTTCTCTGGAAGACCTGAAAAGTTATAAAGGGATCATTTTGTCGGGTGGGCCGATGAGTGTTTATGCTGATAGCGCTCCTCATTGTGATCCGGGGATTTTTGAACTGGGTGTTCCTATTTTAGGAATTTGTTACGGGCATCAGCTGATGCAGCATCTGCTTGGCGGAAAGGTGGTTCGGGGAGAGACAAAAGAATATGGCCTGGCTGATCTTAAAATCCATCAGCCCGATGGACTTTTTTCTGATATCAGCAGTCCAAAGCGGGTGTGGATGTCGCATGGTGATACAGTAGAATTTCTGGCTGAAGGTTTTGAAGAAGTGGCCAGTACGACTGATTGCAAGAATTCCGCTGTGGCCGATATATCCAGAAATTTGTATGGAGTACAGTTTCATCTGGAAGTGACCCATACCGAAGAAGGGATGAAAATGCTGGATAATTTTCTGAAGCTTTGCGCGGTCGCGCGGGACTGGAGTATCGAACAGTTTATTGAAGAGGAAATTGCGGTTATAAAAAAGAAAGTGGGAGACAAAAAGGTATTTTTGCTCTGTTCCGGCGGGGTAGATTCTACTGTGGCTTTTGCCCTGCTTGAAAAAGCGCTTGGTTCTGACCGGGTGTATGGACTTTTGGTCGATACCGGCCTGATGCGTCATCAGGAAGCGGCCAGCGTAAAAAAAGCGCTCACTGAAGCCGGCTTTACCAATCTGCATGTGGCAGATAAATCTGAGCAGTTTCTGAGCACCTTAAAGGGCAAAACCGATCCTGAAGAGAAGCGGAAAATCATTGGCGAGCTCTTTTGGAAGGTAAAGGAGGATGTGGCTGAGGAGTTAAAACTGAATCCTGATGAATGGATTATGGGGCAGGGTACGATTTACCCGGATACCATTGAAACCGGAGGCACTAAACATGCCGATACGATCAAAACTCATCATAACCGGGTGGATTTGGTTCAGCAGATGATTGAGGCGGGGAAGGTGATTGAACCTCTTGCCCAGCTGTATAAAGATGAGGTGCGGGATTTGGGTGAGAAGTTGGGCCTCCCTCATGAAATGGTGTGGCGGCAGCCTTTTCCCGGGCCAGGGCTCGGAGTCCGTATTTTATGTGTCGACAAAGAAGAGGCTACGGAAAATCCTGACTTTTCGATTCTGAATGAGAATATTCAGGTATTTCTTCGTTCACATACTCCTCTTGCTGATGCGGAGACAATGGTTTTGCCGATTAAGTCGGTTGGGGTTCAGGGTGATGAGCGAACCTATCGTCATCCGGCCATCCTATTTACGCAGAACAGGAATTGGGATGAGCTGGAACAAGCCTCCACCGCGATTACCAATCGTTTTACCGAAGTGAACCGGGTTCTGTTGGTTTTGGGGGGTGAACCGGGCGCGTTTGGCTTGAAAGTTTCCGATCTGAGTCCGGATCGGGTATGTTTGCTCCAGAAGGCTGATCAGCTGGTTACGGAAACGATGTCTGCTTCTTCCGATGATTTTGGCATCTGGCAATTTCCTGTTGTGCTGGTGCCTGTGAGTACCGAAGAAAACAAGGAATCTATTGTGCTCCGCCCTATCGTTTCGACAGAAGCAATGACGGCCAGTTTCGCCCGTATTGAGTGGGCATTGCTGGACAAAATGGCAACCCAAATTCTTGAAAGTGATGAGCTTACGCACGTGTTTTATGATCTGACTCATAAGCCGCCGGGAACAATAGAGTGGGAATAATCTTTGCTTCGCGTAGGGCTATCCGTCGGCAGGCTCAGGATGTGGACCAGTCCCGACAAAGTCGGGACGTGGGGCTAATTGTGGGTTAGCTACATGGGGGGTCTGTTATATATTTGAGGTTGATTTTTAGAGAGAAAAAAGGTAGAATCCGAAGTCCTAATTATTGATTGTGAGCGAAACGTTAGACATTGACCAACTCGTGGTGCAGGCTCAGGCGGGAGATACCCAGGCTTTTGGGCTTATTTATGATGAATTGGTTAAGCCGGTTTACCGTTATATATATTATAAGGTTGATGCGGAAATAGCCGAAGATCTGACTGAAGAGACTTTTTTTAAGGTCTGGCAGAACCTGAAGAAATATAAGCGAGGCAAACATCCTTTTTCGTCCTGGGTTTACCGTATCGCGCACAATTTAGTGGTTGATTACTACCGAAAAAACCAGGCTACCGCTGAGATTCAGAATACGGTGGCTGATACAAATGAATCCAATAATCCGATAAGACAGGTGGATTTGAAGCTTACTCAGGTTCGTTTGCACAAGGTGATCCGAAAGCTTCCGGATAGCTATCAGCAGGTCATTATCCTTAAATATATTAATGAATTGGATAACAGGGAAATTGCCCATACAATCGGTAAATCTGAGGGGGCGGTGAGGACAATTCAGTTCCGTGCTCTGGAGAAGCTTCGTGTACTACTCTCATCTGAACAGGATGATTTGTGAAACAAAATGGACATTATTACGTTATAACAATTGACAGAGTGTCCATTTTGAGTCTCAAGTCTCAAGTGCGAGTCTCAAGTGAGTATAAAAAATCTCTATGAAAGAACTGGAAAAGGAACTTCATAGGCTGGGGAAACCGGAACCATCTTCTAAATTTTGCCACCAGGCAAAAGGACGTTTGATGCACCGAATTGCTGAATATGAGCATGAATCGTGGTTTGTCCGGCTGCTTAAAACGATTTCACCTATTCAGCCATCTGCCCATTTCATCCAGTCAGCCCGGGTGCGTTTGATGGAACGGATTTCAGCTGCCCGGCAGCCTGCTTACAATTGGTGGCTTTTGGTTAAGCGCGGTCTGGCATCTACTTTGGTGATGGCTATCGCGGTGACAACCACTTTGTTTTTTGTAGACGGAAAACAGCAGGTGAGCGCTTCCGAATTTACCTATCTTCAGATTGTAGAGGGTTCTGCCACCGTAAAACATGCTGATAAACTGATTTGGGATGTTATTACTGAGCAGACGGAGCTGGCTCCGGGTGATTTGATACAAGTGGATGATTCGTCTCGGGCGATTATCCACTTTTTTGATGACAGCCAAATGCGCCTAGCAGAAAACTCTTTGGTACTTCTCAGCCGTCTTGATATCAGTCCGGGCTATGCCCGTCAGGGTGTGATTGAAGCTTCTCTTCATAAGGGGCGGGCCTGGGTACAGACTTTAAATGTGGATGATGGTTTTGCTCAATTCAGTTTAGTCACTCCTGACGCTATTCTCTCTACAACCAATGCCTCTTTTGATGTTCAGACCAATCTTACGGAACCCACAGCTATTCGGGTTTTCAAGCATCATCTCAATGTTATGGCGCTGAATCGCGAGTCGCGCCAGGTGTTCGCGAAGGGGCAGCTCAATTCTTATCAAAAGATTACTCTGTCTTCTAACGCGTCTTTAAATTACCAGGTTAAATTAGACCGTTTTTCTCCTGTTTACGATCTCTCTGAAGATGACCGGGCCGAGGCATGGGTCCATCAGAATATGCAATATGACCGTTCCCATTTGGCTCAGCTTAGAGAGCGTGAACTTTTGAGCCTCAAATCAACAGCCGGCAGTTTGCCCGGGGCGGTTCTTTACCCTGTCAAACGGGCTAAAGAACGTTTGAATTTAGCCATTCGGTTTAATGAAAAAGAACAGACTCAGGCTCAGATTGAGATGGCGAATAACCGTCTGAACGAATCAATTGTTCTGATCCAGAATGGAGAGACTGAAAAGGCTAAAGCCGCTCTGGCTGAATATCAGACGATTGTCCGTCAAATTGCGGAGGAAACCGAAAAAGAAGACAAAGAGCTTGAAGCGATTACAACTCAGGTTGTAGCAGTCCATCAAAAAGCCCTGATCGCGGCGCTCCCCGGGGATTCTAAGATTGGCATTGTAAAACAGGTTTTAGATGAGACAGAAGCCCTCTTTGAGGAGGATCCGGTTAAAAAGGCTGAAATCCAGCTCCAGAACTCCTTAGAGAGCCTGGTGACTGTGCAGGATTATATTGCCTCAGGAGACCTTGTGGCTGCTCAGGAGGCCCTGGGAAAGCATGAAAGTTTGGCTCCTGGTCTTATAGCTGAGGTTACTGATTTTACTGATACAGATGCTAAAAAGGCCTTCTACAGCCAAATTTTAGATCAGCAGAACGAAGAAAGACGGGTGCTTTCCGAAATCAGACGTCTTTTGACGAAAGAGGGGGTTGATGGGGATTTCTCGGAGCTTGTGGATGCTACTGACCGCAATCTTGATGATGGTATTAAATATACCGCTGCTGTGGTGCGGCCGCTTTTGCCGGATGTGGCTTTGGCTGAGGCTGTGCGTCTCCCGAAAGACGAAAAAGTGCATGAATTTGTGGCTAAAGTGAACATTTACAGCACTT
>CAZSOH010000009.1:0-11466 GCA_964608535.1 uncultured Candidatus Peribacteria bacterium | reverse complement strand
ACTCGTCTGAGTAAGTTGTTTACTTCCCTGGCCTTAATATCCAATCCGCTTTTTGCTTCATTTATAATTTCCGCCATTCTTTTTGCATCTGCGGTTAGAAAATCTGGATGGTTTTTTATTTTGCTCAGGAATTCAGTTACCACTTCAGCGCGTTTTGCTATGCTGGATAGGGAGTTTATGCTTCCGCTTGGGATTTCTAATTTATCTACTGTATCCATAAGACCGAAGAATTTGTTGTATCTCCGTACAAATCGTTTCGCGTACTTAAGGCGCATTCTACTATTGTAGTGTGGTGCGAGTAATCTTTTACCTTCTTTGATCGGATTTTTGACTCCGGCTTCAATCGCGTCTAACCAGGTTCTTTCTAATCGGCTGAGTTCGAAATAGTGATGGGCAAGCCTTGCGTCTCTCATCAGCATGCTTATATTCTGAGTGGGGCGGAAGGATTGGTATTTTATGGCGTCCCGGGTCCAGTTGAATACAGTCAGTCCTTTTTCGTATCCGCTTCTTCCCCCGCGATATAGTAGCTCAGCCCCTTTTGCCGGTACTGTTATGGGGGCAAGAGCTCCTCTTCCGGCACCTTTTAAAATGCTTGTGAGGCGACTTCCCTTGGTCCATATTGCGCCGCTAACTGCTCCAATCACAACATAAGGAGCCGTTCCCACGGCGTAAACTTTTAAGCCTGCGCCGATTCCGGAATTTTTACCGCTTACCATAGCTGCAAATGAATCTTTTACTTTTCCGATGGGTCTGAAAAAGAATTCTTTTCCGAATATCTGTATTGCTCCAATGTTTTGATTTTCCCCTTCTTTTCCAAAGAGGAATACACCGCCCATACCTGCGATCAGGCTTACAAAATCACCAACATTTTCTACATTTTTCCATTCATTTATTGGCACTTTGCCTGTTGCCCAGGCTGTTTTCAGCATTTCCCAGAATGCCTGACTGGTGATCCTTAACGCGCCGGCTCCGCCTTCGGTCAGAAAATCACCAGTAAATTCAATTACATTAGATTTTTTGATTTTTTCAATAAATTCTTTTTGCTTTTCTGGTGAACGATCACTGACGTAGGCTGACAGGAATTCGCCCCATCCTTTTACCTTGTTGGTTACTGCTTCTTTAGTCAGTTTCCCTATGCCGGTTAAATATGGCTTAAGTCCAACAAGGCTCGGGAGTTTAATACTGGCAGGATTGGTTAAAATTTTATAACTCAATTCACTGACGTAACGATTTCTTCGGCTTTCAATGGGAATGCTTTTTAGCACAGCGTACAGAAGCGCTATTTCTTTTACTGCGCTTGTAGATTTATCTGTGCTGAAGTCGATTCCATTTGAAATAATGGCTAACTGGACGGCGTGTTTAAAGGTTATATCTCCCTTTTCAAGACTTTTTTTAAGGATATCTTTATTCTTAGGGTTGTTTGCATCTTTGATATTGAATTTTTCAATACTACCCGGAATTATTGTTTTTAAGGTCAGGTTTTTAACGCCGTTGAAGAATTTTCTGGCGGCCTCGATTGCTTTTGCTTCTCGTCCCTGTTCTTTGAATACGGTCAAATTATATTCAGCATCTGTTTTTAGACGTGCATTTCCGTAGAGTCTGAATGCGATCGCTTTAAAATCATCTTTTTCTTTTTGATTCAGCCCTGTTAAATCTATACTCAACCGTGCCGCAAGGGTTTCGATGAACCTGCCTTTCTCTTTTTCAATGACGGTATCAATTTTTTTGAAATTGATTTTACCCGGGTCCCTATTTTTTAAAGCTTCTACAAGACTTGATTGTAAATCGTGAGCGATTCGGTAAGTGGGATCTTTATGAATTCGCGCCAAAAGTTCCTTAAGGGTCATAGATCCGGCTCCGCTCATTTTTGAGAGCTTTCTGTATTGTTCAAAACTAACCCCCATTATTTTTATTGCCGCGTATAGATTTTTGGGTTTGACATTAGCTGTTATGGGCAAGTTGGGGATACTGGTTATTGTCCTTTTATTTCTGTCTTCAATTATTTCTTTGTGTTTGTTAGCGTTCCATACTTTGATTATTTCCGAGAGCTTTACATTTTTTAAATCGTCAAAAACGTTTTTTATTTCGAATTTGTCGACCGTATTATACTGTTTACTGTAGCAATAAAGGGCTATCAGAATGTTCCTTGGGGCATCGAAGGCCGCAATTTCTTTATTTTCTTTGGTCGCGATTCGGCTTTTTAATTCTTTGGCTTTGGCTACTGTTTTCTTTTTTATATTTTTCGCTGCCTCTATTTTCTTTTTTATCGCCTCCAGTTTTTTTGACTGGCTTTCGATCGCTTTCCGCAGCTCTTCCGGAATCGCGCCACCTTTTGCTAAAATTTTCTTGAGATCATTAAGGCCCATGAGGCCAAGAATCTTTTTTAGCTGAGCTTTACCCATAATTGATCCTGCGCTCATTATCCCTAATGCGAGCAGGAGTTTTTTGAACCATGATTTAGAACCTTTCTTGTTAGTTGGTGTTTCCTTTTTTCTAAACCATCCTGCTACCTTTTGTATGGTCATGATGCCAACCCAGGCAACTCCGACACCGAGTGCTAGTAGCCCTATAGTTCCTACTTTATCCTTTTTCCACATTTCCTTTAATTTTCCTGTAAATCCTTTAGATGCCATTTTCGCATTTCCAATTACATCAGTCCATGAGCGGAGGAGATATGAAGAGGTGGGTCCAGACTCTTGCACAAGTCGTTCAAAAGTTTCCAGGGCGACCCGCTCGCTCAAATTGAGCGGCAGTTTGGAAACTGCGATGATCCGGGATAGTTGAGAAGGCTTCAAACTTTCAATCTTCAGCTCCGGATGTTCTTTTTTGAGCCTTGCCAGAATATTGATGAGTTTTGACTGCATGTACGAGATCTCATCAATCTGCTTCAGCGGTTCAATATTACTCTTCAGCGTTAAAAGCTTTTCGTTCGGTTTCAGATTTTTATTTAACTTCAGTTTGTCTGCCGCCTTTTTAAGCAGATTAATTCCCGACTCTTTACTGCCGGATAGCTTCAGTACTTCTTTAGCTTCTTTTTTTGGGTCGCCGTTAGGCATTCTTGTTTACGTTAGGTTTTATTCTTTCAAGCTCTTGTTTTACTTTTAAAAGTTTTAAATCTTCACTGATGATCAGCCGTTCTGCTTCCAGCAACTGATTGACGTCTAACAAATATCCCAGTAGCGTCCAGTGCTTTTTTTCTTTGTCATTCAGAAACTTTGCCCGTCTCACTGCTTCTTTGTAACGGCTGAATTGTCTTTTCCGTTTGTCGGAAGCATCGATGATGCCCGGATTGGTGATTTGCTTTTGGGAAATTTTCATAACTTTAAAATAATCTATATATTATAGCATAAATAGCTCCCAGTCTCAAGTGCGAGTGCCCGCCCGGCCCGGTACGGACTGGCGAGTCTCAAGTGCCTACTTTAACTATTTGACCTAAAATTGGGCTAACTGGGCTTGAAGTTTTGTTAGTTTTTCTTCCGCTTCTTCCATTTTTTTCTTTTCCCCTTCAACAATTTCTTTTGGGGCGTTGGCGGCGAACTTTTTGTTTCCGAGTTTAGCCTTCAGACCTTTGAGGTAGCCTTCCAGGTTGCCGATTTCCTTGCTGAGACGTTCCTTTTCTTTTTCTGAATCAACCAAGCCCTCTAAAGGAATAAAAATCTCAGCGCCACTGACGACATCGGCGGCGGCGTTTTTTAGTTTTTCACCCTTTTCCTCTAAGGTCAGTTCGCTGATTCGGGCTAAACGACGCAGTTCTTCCTGATTCCTCTGAAGCGCTTCCAGATTTTTGTGACCATAAATGGTAACTTTGATCTTCCGGGCGGGTTCAATTTTACTTTCCGCCCGCATTCTGCGGATACTGGAAATGGCGGCGATGGTGACAGCGGTTGGCCCATCATCATAATCCTGCTTACTGACACTGGGGTAGTTCTGTTTAATCAGGAGTTCTTTTTGTCCCTGCCTACCGGCAGGCAGGCTGGGCAGATAACTCCAGATTTCTTCGGTGACATAAGGGATAACCGGGTGCAGCAGAATCAGACTGTTTTTGAGGACGTGATAAAGGACGGACGGGTTCTGTTTTTCACCTTTTGAAAGCTCCAGATACCAGTCGCAGAAATCGTTCCAGAAAAAGTCGTAGAGTAGTTGTGAGCAATCGCTGATTCGATAATCCATTAGTAATTTATCGGCCTTTTGAATGGTTTCATTTAAAGACTTTAGGATCCATTGGTCTGAATCGGAGAGATTACTATAGTCAATTTCAGGCTCATCTTTTATATTCTTTTCCTCAAGGATTCCTAAAACAAAACGGCTGGCGTTCCAGAGTTTGTTGGTGAAGTTCCGGTAGGCTTTAATTTTTTCTTCGTAAAGGCGCATGTCGTTACCGGGGGTGTTTCCGATTACCATGCTCATCCTCAGGGCGTCGGCGCCGAATTTATCAATCATTTCCAGCGGGTCGATGCCGTTACCGAGGGACTTACTCATCTTCCGGCCTTCCCGGTCACGGATGAGGCCATGCAGATAGACTTTTTCGAACGGGATTTCACCCATGCCATAGGTGGTCATGATGATCATGCGGGCGACCCAGAAAAAGAGGATGTCGTAACCGGTTTCCAGCACGCTGGTGGGATGGAATTTTTTCAGATCATCGGTTTCTTCCGGCCAGCCGAGAGTGGAAAAAGTCCAGAGCCCTGAGCTGAACCAAGTGTCTAAAGTGTCTTCATCCTGTACTAAACTGGCTGATTTGCAATTCGGACATTCTTTGGGAGTTTCCCGGCTCACGATTGGGTCTTTGCAGTCCTTATTCTGACAGTACCAAACGGGAATTCTGTGCCCCCACCACAGCTGGCGGGAGATGCACCAGTCCCTTAAGTTTTCCATCCAGTGAAAATAGGTTTTATTGAAGCGTTCCGGGATGATTTCCACTTCGTTTCCTTTTACTACTTCAATGCTTTTATCTTTGATGGTTTTTCCGCCAAGCGCTTTTACTTTCTTATTCACATCAATAAACCATTGTTCCGACACGAGCGGCTCAATAGCGGTGTTGCAGCGGTAGCAGACGGAAAGGTTGTGCGTGTAATTTTCGTCGATGTGGTCAATCAACCCCAGCTTCTGCATTTTTTCCACCAGTTTATGGCGGCAGTCTTTTACATCCATGCCTTCAAATTCACCGGCAGGGGAGAGCATTTTGCCGTCCTCGCCGATGATGGGCAGAATTTCCAGATCATATTTTTTAGCTAAATCAAAATCGACAAAACTGTGGGCCGGAGTGATGGTCATCGCCCCTGTTCCCATTTCCATATCGGCGGCGTCCGCGTCGGCAATGAAGCGGGCTTTGATCTTGCCGTCGATCCAGTCGATTTCCATCTCTTTACCTATATATTCTTTGTATCTTTTATCGTCAGGGTGGACGATCACAACTTTGTCGGCGAATTTGGTTTCCGGCCTTGCTGTTCCGATGACAACCGGCCCGTATTTGATGTAATAAAACGGGCTTTGGACTTCCATGTATTCCACTTCATCGTCTGCCAGGGTCGAAGCACAGCGGGTGCACCAGTTCACGATGCGATGACCGCGGTAAATCAGGCCATCCTGATACATCCGGTTGAACATTTCATTGACCGCTTTGTTTAAGTCTTCATCGAGCGTGTACCGTTCACGGGACCAGTCGCAGGATGAGCCCATTTTTCTGACCTGATTGCGGATGATGCTCTGGGACTCTGCCACATATTCCCTGACCCTTTGTAAGAACCCTTCTCTTCCGAGCTGTTCACGGGTCAGCCCTTCTTCGGCGATCAGCTTTTCCACTTTATTCTGGGTGGCGATGGCGGCGTGGTCGGTTCCGGGTAGCCACAAGGCTTCAAATCCTTTCATCCGGCGATGACTTATGAGAATATCCTGAATGGCCAGCATGACGGCGTGCCCAAGATGGAGCGTGCCGGTAGCGTTCGGGGGCGGCATGGAGATGGTGAACGGTTTTTTGTCCGATTTTGCATTTGCTTTAAAGGCTCCGGACTCTTCCCACTTCCGGTAAATATTGTCTTCGTATTTTTTTGCTTCGTAGGCAGATGGCAACATCCCGAAAAGGATTAAGAAATAAGGATTCAGAATTAAGCTGAAAATTCGGAATTTATCTTACCACAAAAAAACTTAATTCTTAATTCATAATCCTTATTTCTGCACTAAAGACTGGCGATTTCTTCCAATACTTCCTCTTCTTCCTTTTTTTCTTTCATTTCATATTCTTTTTCCGCCTTCACCCGCATTTGCTTTTCTTCCCTGTACTTCTCTTCGTCAAATTTCAGGTTGAAATAGTGCTCCTCCTGCTGCATTCCCTCCTGGTATTCTGTGTCTACCTCTTCGAGCTGTTTTTGTTCGTTGTCCAGAATGCTTTTCAGGTTTTCCAGCTGATCGTCGGTCATGATCGGGAGCACATCTATCCAGTACTGACGCTCTTCATCATTCATAGACTGGCTGACTTTGATCAGCTTTACGTACTCAGGGAATTTCTTTTCTACCTCCTGAGGGATATTTAAACCGGTAGTTGCTTGGGTAGAGTCGTCTTGTGCCATGGCGAAATATTATCTACTTATTATACCAAAAAATACCTTATTTATCAAGATAACCGGTCATTTCCAGTGGACTCCGGCTGACTCCAGCAGACTGTTTTTTCAGTCAACTGGATGTCCATTGGGGTCAATTGGTTCTTTATTTGATCTTAAGGACTTTGAATTCCAGCATTCCCGCGGGCACTTTTACTTTGATCACATCGTTATTTGTTTTTCCTAAAAGCGCTGAGCCGATGGGGGATTCGTTGGAGATTTTATTAGCGGTTGGATCTGCTTCGGTTGAACCTACGATGGTATAGGTTTCAGGATCATCATTGTCGGTGATGTTCTGAACGGTAACGGTGGTTCCGATCTGAACGGTGGCGTCGGTTGATTTTTTCCCTTCCGTGATGATCTTGGCGTTGTCGATCATTTTTTCCAACTCAATGATGCGGCCTTCGATGAAAGCCTGTTCATTTTTCGCTTCCTCATATTCAGAGTTTTCGGAAAGGTCTCCGTAGGAGATAGCTTCTTTCAGGCGCCTGGCGACTTCTTTCCGGCGCACGTCTTTAAAGTGACTGAGTTCGTCTTTTAATTTTGTTAAGCCTTCTTTGGTAATCAATACCTGCTCTTCTTCGTTGATCTGTTTGGCCATTATTTTCTAAATTAAGAATTAAGAATTAAGAATTAAGAATTAAGAATTATTTATTCTGAATCTTAACACTTGTGGGGTGGTCGCGGAGCTTCTGGAGGATCTTTGCTTCAATCTGACGGATTCGTTCACGGGTGACACCGAATTCACGGCCGACTTCCTCCAGGGTGTGTCCGATGCCGTCGTCCAGTCCGAAGCGCATCCGGATGATTTTCTGCTCCCGGGGCGAGAGGTACTGGAGCATACTATGGATATTTTCTTTGATGATCTTCCGGTTGGTGGCATCGGCAGGAGAAATCGCTTCATCATCTTCGATGAAATCACCCAGTTTACTGTCTTCCTCAGCACCCACAGGCGCTTCAAGCGAAATGATGTCCTGAGAAATTTTCATGATATGGCGTACCTTTTTGATGTCCATATTCATCTCAGAGGCCAGTTCGTCCACAGTCGGCTCACGGCCCAATTCCTGAAGGAGCTGGCGCTGAGTATGGGTGAGCTTGTTGATGGTTTCGACCATATGAACCGGAATGCGGATGGTGCGGGCCTGATCCGCGATAGCGCGGGTGATTGCCTGCCTGATCCACCAGGTGGCGTAGGTTGAAAATTTGAAGCCGCGTTTGGGGTCGAATTTTTCGACAGCCCTGAACAGGCCAATATTTCCCTCCTGAATCAGATCGAGAAAAGAAAGGCCGCGGCCGATGTACTTTTTGGCAATGGATACAACGAGGCGGAGGTTGGCTTCGGCCAGTTTTTGTTTGGCGACAGGATCACCTTTTTCAATCCGTTTAGCCAGCTTTATTTCTTCGTCGGCTGAAAGTAAGTCGACGCGCCCGATTTCACTGAGATACATACGGACAGAATCGTTGGCAATTTCTTTCAGGGATGCCTGTTTTTTAATGGCTTTCTGATCTACCTCTTCTTTTTCCTCATCGGTGTCGTCTTTTTCGTTATCAGCATCATCATCAGATTCGAACTCATCGTATTCGGATAAAATGTCTTCCAGCTCTTCTTCCTCGAAGTCGAACTCCTTTTTCTTGGTTGGCTTCTTGTCCTTTCCCCAAATCATGTCATCCTTAACATCGATTACTTCGATGCCGAGGTCGAGAAAGAGTGTGTAAATCTCGTCGAGCAGGATTACATTTTCTTCGATTTCCGGCATGGCCTTGAGAAGTTCCTGGTGAGTGACGAACTTTTGCTCGCGCCCTTTCTGGATCAGGTGGCGGATCGCTTCAGGGTACTTTGCCAGGGTTTTATCGTCTGGCTGAGCGATGAACTTGTTTTGAATCTTCTTAGCCATATAAAATTAGATATGAATCAGATTTTTGCCGTGAGTTTTATAAGTTCGTTATAGCGGTTCAGAAGTAATTTTTTTTCCTGAGCATCTTCGGAAGTCCTTATCTTCAGTTCGATGTCTTTCTGGACGCTTCTGATGTTCTTTCGGTTGATCTCCCGGATCAGTTTTCTTATTTCTGATTTTGCGGAGACTTCCGGGAATTCGGGATAACGCTCTTCAATCAGCAAGGTGTAGATTTGCCATTTTTCCTGATCTTCCTCTGAGAGCTGCCCGATAAAATCAGCTATCTCCCCTGAGCTTTCCAGAGTGTACACTTTTTTCAGAGCGTTGTAAAACCTTTCTGTATTGGGATTTACGGGGATATTATCAATCAGATTTTCAACGACTTCCCGGGCCATGTCCGGATAATTTCCGATGAAACCCAGTAAATACTCTTCCCGTGTGAATTTGTGCTCTTCAGGCTCAGCTTTTCCGGTCTCCTGTTTTTTTGCGTAAGCTGGTTTTTTTACCGTCACTTTTTTCAGGTCATTCCACAAGTATCTGACATCGGTTTTCAGCCTGACGGCAAGCTGGTTTAAGTATTCGCTCCGTTCCATGTCGGTTTTATAGAGTTTGATGAGCGGAAGGAGGAAGTTTAAGATTTCCCTTTTTCCCTCCATTGTATCAGGTGAAAAATGCACGAAGGCGTAACGGAAATAAAAGTCCATGACGGTAACCGGGTTCCTGATGGCTTCTTCCCAGTCATCGGGATTGTTCCTGATGCACTCATCGGGATCTTTGCCATTGGGTATCTGAACCACCTTAATGTCGAGTTCGGCCAGCTGGGCCAGTTCAATTGCCCTGAAGGTCGCTTCCAGACCGGCTGAATCCTGATCGAAGGCGAATGCTATTTTTTTAGTAAAGCGGCTGATCAGTTTTAGCTGTTGAGGGGTAAGGGCGGTGCCGCAGGTGGCGACGACATTTTCGGTTCCCGCCTGATGGGCGGTGATCACATCCATGTAACCTTCAACGAATATAGCCAGATCTTCTTTTTTGACGGCGTCTTTGGCCCAGTTCAGCCCGTACAGGATCAGGCTTTTGTTGTAAGCCGGGCTGTCAGGGGAATTTAAATATTTCGGCTCTCCTTCGCCGATGATCCGTCCACTCAGGGCAACCGGGTTGCCCTGATGATCAAAAATGGGGAAGATCAGGCGGTTCCGGAAGCGATCGTAGGTGTTTTTATCGGCGATTGACCGTTGACTGACCACTGTCGAGTCGATAAGATCCCTTTTTTCAAATCCCTCTTTGGTCAGATGATTTTTGAGCTGATCGAAGGAATCCGGGGCGTAGCCCAGCCGGAATTTCCAGATGGTTTCATCCGTCAGACCTCTTTCCAGAAAATAATCCCGATGCTTTGGATATTTATCGAGCTGGGATTCATAAAATTTAACCGTCTGTTGATTGATTTCGATGCTTTTGAGGCGTTTGTTGAACTCTTTCGGGATTTCGCGCGGCAGGGCGACATTCGCTTTTTCAGCCAGAATTTTAACGGCTTCATTGAAGCTGACATTTTCGATGAGCTGGGTGAACTTGAAAATATCTCCTCCCTGATGACAACCGAAACAGTAGGCAATCCCTTTTTCGGGACTCACCATGAAACTGGGCGTTTTTTCCCCGTGGAACGGGCACAGTCCTCTTAAGTTCCGTCCGGCTTTTTTAAGCTGTACATGACCGCCGACCAGATCTTCGATGTTGATGCGTAACCGGATTTCTTCAATATGATTCATAATTCCTGACGTCTTAATGACCCAATTTCCTAATTTCCAATGACCAATTATTGTTTTTACTTATTTCAATTGGGCATTGGGGATTGGGCAATTGGAAATTAAAAAAGATTTGTTTGTTTTTCAATGTATTCGATTTTCAGGTGGGCGTAGGCGTTGGGGGTTACCACTCTTCCTCTGGTGGTCCGGTCCAGGAAGCCGATTTGCATCAGGTAGGGTTCGTACAGGTCTTCGATGGTTTCGGTTTCTTCGGCGGTGGCGGCGGCGATAGTGTTTAACCCTACGGGGCCTCCGTTGAATTTTTCGATGATCGTTACCAGGATTTTCCGGTCTGTCCGGTCCAGACCTACCTTATCCACTCCGATGGTTTTCAGGCTTTCCCGGGTCAGTTTCAAATCGATTTTCTTCTGTCCGGCGACTTCCGCGAAATCCCGCACACGTTTGAGGAGGCGGTTGGCAATCCGCGGCGTGCGGCGTGAGCATTGGGCGATTTCCATGGCGGCATCTTCCTCCAGTTCCATTTCAAGTAGCGCTGCTGAGCGGTGAATAATCTTCTGCATTTCGTCCAGTGTGTAAAAATCAAGATTGTAGATGTGGCCGAAGCGATCCCGTAGCGGCGAGGAAAGGGAGCCGGCTTTGGTGGTGGCGCCGATCAGCGTGAATTTGGGGAGTGAAATGCGCATAGACCTTGTGGCCGGACCTTTACCGATGATGATATCGAGCGCGTAATCTTCCATAGCGCTGTACAGGATCTCTTCGATCTGAGTTTTGATCCGGTGGATTTCATCGATAAAAAGAATGTCATTCTCTTCCAGATTGCTGAGGATAGAAGCCAGATCGCCCTGTTTTTCGATGGCAGGTCCTGAAGTGGTTTTAATGTTCACACCCATTTCCCGTGCCACAATATTGGCCAGGGTGGTTTTTCCGAGTCCGGGCGGGCCGTAAAGCAGGATATGTTCAATAGGTTCACCTCTTTTTTTGGCCGCTTTCATGGAGACATCCAGGTTCTTTTTTACATCTTCCTGTCCAACATATTCCGCGAGAGTCCGGGGGCGCAGGGTCATGTCGAAATCAGAGGATTCAGCCTGGGTTTCTTCCGGATTTATGATGTCGTCTTGTCTTTCAATCATTTTTTAGTCTTATGTCCTAAGTCTTAAGTCATAAGCCTAAGAATCAGGGTTTCCATTATAACCTTTCAGAAACGGGTTCGCAATT
>CAZSOH010000008.1:0-12011 GCA_964608535.1 uncultured Candidatus Peribacteria bacterium | reverse complement strand
ATAAGTAAGGATGATTTTGACTTAAGAGGAGTAGTTTGTGGCTATGACGATTGGGATAATATGATAAATTTTTGGAATGCAATAAGAAACAATTTGTTTCATGGCGCTAAGAATCCCGAAAATGTCCGCGATAAATTTGTTGTTGAATACGGCTATAAGACAATCAAAGAGCTTGTAAATATTTTATTGATAAATGGGGGGTAAATATATACTTTAAAACCTTGTTATGTAATTTCTTTCCCTCATCCCTTCCCCTTGCGATCCGGGGGAATTTTTGGTATAATATAGAGATAAATTTCTATCTCTGTGTTTCATGGCAGAAGGCCAAGGCGACAATCAGCTTTATTTTTTCTCAGGCAAAGTCCTGTTTCTCAGCCTGATTTTTATTGTGATCAATCTGGCCCTGTATTTTGTGATGCTCAGGGGCGGTTCCGAGGCCGCGTTCCGGGAGGTCGCGCCGAGGCTGGTGTTCTCCGAAGACCAGCAGGTGGAACTTAAGACGCCGTTTGACGAGGCCTTTTCTGCGGGGCATACCGGCCAGTCGGTTCTGACCGGCTCCGACATCAAAACCGGGCCGAAGAGTTACGCGGAACTCCGGCTGGAAGGGAATTCGATCCGGCTGGACGAGAACACCGAGGTGGTTTTAGCGGAAAATAATTTTATGCATCCCGAAGCGCCCCGGTTCGTATTGAACCTGAAAGCCGGGAGCCTGTGGATCAACGCCTTTGATCCTATGCTGGTGAAATCCGGGCAGGTGGAGGCTAAGTTTGCCCAGTCGGTGGGCATGATCCATTTTGCCGACCCGCTGAACCGGGTTTTCGCGGTCACGGGGAATGTGGACCTGAACCTTTATGATCAGGCCGGGACGCTGCTGACCCAGTTTGTGGTGCCCCTGAAGAATCAGGTGACCTTTTCTAATTCCCAGCTCCAGCCCGTGTATGCAAAGCTGGAGTATTCTAAGTTAAAAAAAGAGCTCAAGATGGGGCGTCTGGCCGATTCGGTTCTCGAGGAAAGCTGGGTGAAACGCAATACCCGTGATGACGCTTCGGCCTTACTGGCTTCGAACCATTATATTTTTTCGTTAACCCAGTATCACTTTTTAAACCGCTACCATTCCCTGCGTGAGAAACTGGCATTGATTCCTGCCCGGAAGCGCCTTGAGCGCCTGACCCTGGCGACCATAAAACTCAAATACCTTCTGGGATACCTTCAGGAAAACGGAGACATGGAGACGGCCAAGACGGTGCTGGATGAGTTCAGCGCTGTGGCCGCTGAACTGCCCGGGGATCCTTTGCTCGATGATCTCGTTCAGGACCAGTTCTTTGTGATCCGGAATGTGCGGACGGATACTCCCGCCTATCTGGTGAAGGAAAAACTCCGGCAGATGGTATACGCCGAGAAGAAAGACCCGGCCCTTTTCCGTTCTTATCTGGCCGACCTGGATTATCTGCTGAGGGCCCGCGCCCTGAAACAGGCGGAAGAAGTAGCAAAACAGTGGTATGAGCAGTGGACGGACGGGCTGAAGCAGACCGCCCGCGCTGAATTTAACCATCAGGCCCGGATTTACCTGAGCCTGATTCTGGCCAACACGGATTCTGTGAGCCGTAACCTCCTGTCCCTTCTGGATGATATTGGTAATTACCGCCTCCAGCACACCGATGATTATGAGGAAACGCTGCTTGAGATCGCGACGGAGCGGCTGGATATCAGCAAGTTTTTGGTGGCTTCCAAGCGCTATCTTGACGCCAAGAATTATCTGAAGACCAGCTATTCCAATTTAGACCTGGCCGCCGCCGACGTTCCGGTGGCCGCCCGTGATTTGTTCATTAAAGAGGCCACCCTGATCGGTGACCGGATCGCTTTTGCCGAGCAGAACTTAAAAGGGTCGGCCGGCGCGATTGACGAAGCCAAATTCAGGGATTACCTCCTCACTCAGGAGCGTGATAAAAGTCTGGCGGAACGTTTTTTAGCTTTTATTGAAGAAACAAAACCGGTTGATGAAGTGCCGGTGGTTTATCCCACGGTTCCCGAAGTGGTCGATCGGTTTACCGATTCAAGGATTATCGTTATTCAGGAAGACGTTGCTACCGATCCGCAGAACCCGTTCGTTTTTGCGGTCGCGTCGGCGCGGCTTTCAGATCGGGCTGAAGATGGTTCTTCGATCACTTTCTCCGCCCAGTACGATTACGCCACCAACGCGGTTTACGACGTGGTCCTTCAGGGGAAGGCGCTGGCGGGGACTTTCTCACTCGATGATCTGGTGAGGGTCGCTTTGGCCGGTGATACGGATATTGCCGCGGAGAATGTTCCGGTGCTGGACAAGGAAAATGTGGCGGATTATCTGGACGTCAAAGGCATCAACGAAACGGAGCGGGATCAGGTGGTCGCGCAGGATCTGGCCATCCAGCTGCTGATTAAAGAACTGGGCACTTTTGATATTTCCATCCCTTCCGTCCAGAGCGTGCTTGTCTTAAATAAGGCTACTCTCAGTGAATTCAGGGTGATGGACGCTTTTGTTACAGATGAAGAAGCTGACCGTCAGGCGGCGGTGGTCTTTGATATCACCACCGTCACGAATGTCCTTACCAACGTGAAAGTCAAAGAGGCTCCGACCCTTGTGCTTCCCGCCCAGATTGCCGTAGGGGATTTAGCCCCTCAGGTGTTTACAAACCTGTACGGGCTGGAAAAAGAACTGGCCGAAGCCGAGAAGGTTGTCCGTGAACTGAGCCAGGACGGCCTGATCCTGAAAGCTTCCGATATGAAATTTGTGAGCGGATCCAATTATGACCGGGTCGATTTCAGGAAAGTCGTGCTGAAAGATATGCCCATTCAGCTCGCGGGAACCTACGAACGGAGTACCAACCGGTTTACCCAGGCTTCTTACGCGTCCCTGAACGCCACTGATGTTGCGGTCAGCGATTTTCTGAAGCTGGTCTCCGAATTCTGGGTCGTCAATTATCTGAACGAGCAGGGGATTTCGGTCAGTAAAAATAATATTGCCACTCAGCTTCCCGCCGCGCAGTTCAGCATCCGGAATTATGTGCGCGGATCAAAAAGACTGAGTTTCGTTTTTGATGTTACGGGGAACCGCCTGACCAATGTGACGCTGGAAGGGCTGGATACAGTGGTTCCGTCGATGACTTTTGATGAGTTCAGCCTCATCCAGTCGGAAGACCTGAGCACACCCGCTCCGCCCCCTGAAGAAATCATTATTGAAGAAGATATTACTTTTGACCAGCGGATCGGATCCTGCGGCCGTTTTATCGAGAATCTCGAGAAATGCGCCAAATTTGCCTGCGAGTTCCTTCATCCGGTCACCAACGAACCGATGACGAGGCGGATCAGCGGGCAGATCAACGGCAAATGCCGTTACACCGAACAGATGCCGGACAACCAGATTATGACGTGTGATTACACTCAGGAATACCAGGCGGCTGTTGCGCAGCAGCACAGCGACCTGCTGCCTAAGGAAGTGATGGTGACCAGTGTGACGTTTGGTGAAGATGTCCTGGATAAAACCTATAATGCTGACGGTAAGACGCTGACGAATCCGGCCGCGCAGGCGTTTGACGAAGGCCAGTGCGTTATTTCGACCCAGTAGCCTTTAAAAAGACGTTGATTTCACTCTTGCGGGATGGGGGGTTTTTCGGTAAACTGCTTACGCCTTTTTGTTAAATTAAAAATTAAGAATTAAAAATTAAAAATTTAAGAGGTAATTCTTAATTCATCATTCATAACTCTTAACTTGTTGAAATTTATGGCAGAAAATAAAAGTAATTATTCAGCGGATCAGATCCAGGTCCTGGAAGGGCTAGACCCCGTCCGGAAAAGACCCGGTATGTACATCGGCACCACGGATGTCCGGGGGCTTCATCACCTTATCTGGGAAATTGTGGATAATTCCATCGATGAAGCGATGGCAGGGCACTGTGATAAGATCATGATTTCGATCAATGAAGACGGAAGTGTGACGGTGGCGGATAACGGGCGCGGGATTCCGGTGGATAAACATAAAACCACGGGTCTGAGCGCCCTCGAAACAGTTTTAACCATCCTTCACGCGGGAGGTAAATTCGGCGGAGAGAATTCCGGTTACAAAGTGTCCGGCGGTCTTCACGGGGTGGGGGTTTCGGTAGTCAATGCCCTTTCCACCAAACTGGTGGCTGAGGTCAGGCAGGGCGGCAAGGTATACCGGCAGGAATATAAAGCGGGGGTTGCCCAATCCGATATTCAGGAGGTGGGTGAAACCAAGTCGACGGGCACTTCGATCACGTTCTGGCCCGATGAGAAAATTTTTGAAACCACTGTTTTTGAATCTGAAACGATTGTGACCCGTTTAAGGCAGCAGGCTTATCTGACCAAGGGGGTTATGATCTCGCTGGAAGACAAACGGGTAGACCTTTATGAAGGAAAACTGCCGCAGGGACATTCTTTTAAATACCGTTTTTATTTTGAGGGGGGCGTCCGCAGTTATGTTGACCACCTGAACCACAATAAGGAGCCGATCATCAAAACCATCCATTTTGAAAAGCAGACGGATGAGGCTCTGATTGAAATCGGTCTCCAGTACACTCAGGCATTCAACGAAAATATCATCACCTTCGCGAACAACATCCATACGCTGGAAGGGGGAATGCACCTGACTGGCTTTCGGAGCGCCCTGACCAGGTCGGTGAATGCTTACGCGAGAGCGAAAGGTTTTCTGAAAGAGAAGGACGATAACATGACGACTGAAGATGTGCGTGAAGGGCTGACGGCTGTTATTTCGGTAAAACTGGCAGAACCTCAGTTTGAAGGGCAGACGAAGTCTAAGCTCGGAAACCCTGAGATTAGGAAAGCGGTTGAAACGGTTTTCAATGAAAAATTCAGTGAATATCTCGAAGAGAATCCTAATGAGGGAAAAGCGATTGTGGGGAAATGCATGCTGGCGGCCCGTGCCCGTCTGGCGTCGCGCGCGGCGAGGGATACCGTGCTCCGCAAGGGCGCGCTTGAAGGGGCAACGCTGCCCGGTAAACTGGCTGACTGCAGCTCGCGGAACCCGAGTGAGAGCGAACTTTATATTGTGGAGGGGGACAGCGCGGGCGGCAGCGCCAAGCAGGGGAGGGATCGTTATTTTCAGGCGATCCTGCCGCTTCGCGGTAAGATCCTGAATGTGGAGCAGGCCAGGTTAGACCGCATGCTCAACAACAATGAAATCAAATCCCTCATTATTGCTCTGGGGACCGGAATCGGGGAAACCTTTGATATTGAAAAAACCCGTTATCACCGCATCGTGATCATGACGGATGCGGATGTGGACGGGGCGCATATCCGGACGCTCCTTCTGACTTTATTTTACCGCTACTTCAAGCCCCTGATCGAGGCCGGTTACCTGTATATTGCCCAGCCGCCTCTTTATAAAATCGCTAAGGGCAAAACGATGCAGTACGCTTACACCGATGATCAGAAGGCGGCCGTCCTTTCCGATTGGGGTGTTACTGACCTCGAGGAAAAACCGGATGAAGACGATGAAGACAGCTCTGATGAGGCTTCTGAGGAAGCCGCAGAGGAAACCAACGAAAAGAAGCCGAAAAAAACAAGAGTTTCCATTCAGCGTTATAAAGGTTTAGGTGAAATGAACCCTGAACAGCTCTGGGAAACGACGATGGATCCTCAGCGCCGGACGATGCTCAAGGTGACGGTTGAAGACGCTGAAAAGGCGGATTCTATTTTTGATACCCTGATGGGTTCCGAGGTTCTGCCCCGCCGGAAATTCATCCAGACGCACGCTAAGAAGGTTAAAAATTTAGATATATAATTTTGAAAACTTGAAAACGGTTAAAGCTTGAAAATTCTTTTGATTTAAGATTTAATACACATCCAATAGTTTTCAAGTTTGTAAGTTTTCATCAATTAATGACGAACAATGAAAAAGCAATTTAAATTCATCAAATACACTAAGCTCTGGTTTACCTTATCGCTCATCGCCATTCTGATCGGAGTGGGGGCGATGGTGAACAACAAAGTTAAAACCGGCCATTTTATCCAGTTGGGTATTGATTTTACAGGGGGAACCCTGATGGAACTTCAGTTTGATACGGTGAGTCAGGATAAAGTGGCGGAGCTTCGTGACGCGATTGACAGCGTTGTGCCGGATACGGTGAGCCAGATCACAGTGACTGACCAAAATACCTATATTATTCAGGGGAAAGACCTTTCATCCGGGGAATACGATTCTGCTGTAGCCTCTATTAAGGAGAAGATGGGTGATTTTACTGAGGTGCGTTTTACGACTATCGGTCCGAAAATCGGCGAGACTTTAAAGCGTAAAGCGGTGATCGCCCTGACCATCGCGATTATCGCGATTGTGCTTTACATCGCTTACGCGTTCCGGAAGATCCCAAAGCGGGTCAGCCCCTGGAGGTTTGGGGTGTGCGCTATCGTAGCGCTGATCCATGATGTAGTGATCACTCTGGGCATATTCGCGCTGATAGGATTTGAAGTGGACGCCTTTTTTATCACGGCCCTTCTGACCATTCTTGGATTTTCTGTTCACGATACGATTGTGGTGTTTGACCGTATCCGTGAAAATCTGAAAAACCAGGGCCGGGATGATACGTTTGGTGATATCGCCGATCTGAGCCTTAACCAGACCCTTTCCCGTTCTATCAATACGTCTATTTCCACTTTGTTTACACTTGCCGCCCTGTATATTTTCGGAGCCGAATCCATCCGGATTTTTGTTTTCGCTCTGATTATCGGTATTTTTGTCGGAACGTATTCGTCTATTTTTATCGCGAGCCCGCTCCTGACGATCTGGCAGGAAAGGAAACGCTTACGCTAATTAAGAATTTTTCTTCCCTTTCTTTTATTTATTTTCTTTCCCTTCAAGGGTACGAAGTACCCACTAACCCCGGGAGAGGGGGTGTGTTTTGCAATTAAAAAAACTGTTGCCGTGCCCGTCTGAGGCAGGGATGACAGACTGAAATGGTACCCGCAACAGGATTCGAACCTGTGACCTTTGGCTCCGGAAGCCAACGCTCTATCCAGCTGAGCTATGCGGGCATAAAAAAGGCCATTGCTGTTATTTGTGGTGCCCGCAGAGGGATTTACCGGATCAAGTCCGGCACAGGCTTCTCACCCCTGGAATAACAATGTTTTTAATCGGGTGAGTAAAATGGTGCCCGCAGAGGGATTCGAACCCCCGACACCTGGTTCCGAAGACCAGTGCTCTAATCCACTGAGCTATGCGGGCGTACACCAGACGCAAGTTTATCAGAGGATGGGGGATTCGTCACTAGCATTTTTTTATCGACAATATTACCAGACTGTTTTAAAATAGCTTCCTGGTTTTTAACTATTTTTACTATGCCAAAACGACCAACCGATTTACCTGAAATTCCTGATGCTGATGTTTTTCAGCGGTTTCAGGATCTTAACCCTGCTTATGCGGACACACCTCAGAGACCTGATCCGCGGGCGGCTGAAGATTTAAACGAAATGGCGGGCGACCATGAAGCGCTGATTACTGTTGTTCGTGCCAGAGTTGAGCAGATGCTGGGAAATCATGTCTGGATGGACCAACGGGGAAGCAGCGATCAGGAATTTAAGAAAGCGCCCCGTACTTTCGCGAAAACCGCTCAGGAAATCCTGACCCACCCGACAGACCGAGTGGTTTTTCGCCGAGGGGGTGATATATATGACCTGTCCAGTATCATTGTTGATCCGCGGCGGGTTACCGATACTTTACTCAAAAATCTTGGTTTAGATGAAGCCGTTCCCCCTAAAAAAGCGAATCGGGCAGAACAACTGAGTCAGCGGGCTGAGGCGATTCCCGATGTGAAGCGGGCTCTTGCCGATCTTGAGCCTATCCGGTTTCCCGGCCGCGAATCGGACAGTGATGAGCTTAAGTATTTCCGCCTTATGAGGGTGGGGGACGGCGTGAATGAGGGATATATTGTGGGTACTCAGCATATAGAGGGAAAGAAAATCCTGTTCAAGACAGACCTTTACGGCGCGGGGAGGCGTCTGACCCATATTGAAGAAAGTTATGTAGAGGAAATCCGTAAACTCAAATGGCTCGAGATGACACTTAGAGAGATCAGTGAAAAATTTGGTAAATGGGCAGCCATCAAAAATACCGAAGAGCTTGATGCCGTTAAAAATGCGCTTTTGAAATGCGTTGATTCACTGGAATTCGTCCGCAACGACCATAAGGGGAATCTGCGGCGTCGGATCAACCGATGCCTTCAGCTGAAAGGCGCAAACGGCCGGCTCAATAATCCCGGTGCGACGCGGGCTTCCATTCAGGGTACTATGAACGATCTGGGTGCACGTCATACGGAGATTGAGCGGATCTGGTCTTATATTGCCCGGGATAAAGCCCGGATGCATGGCCTTATCGAAGATCAGGAAGCTCCGTTTAACCAGTTCGCGGCGGAGGTGCGCAAACTCCATGAACAATTCCGCATCCTGCGTTCCGATACTCCATTAGATGAAGAGAATAAGCAGCGTATTATCACGAATCTGCGGGCGCGCCAGGAAAATGCCTCCGATCTTATGTATGAACCGTACTTAAGTTTCGGGAAGAAGTTTTCTGAGCAAATCGGGAATGTGATTGCTGCTTTAGAAAATGGCGATACTGAAAAGGCCGGCGCTGAGTTCGTTAAGGTGTTCCTCATTACCAAGCTGGTGGAATCGCATAATGACCTGCAGGGTGTCTATGAAGATTTATCTCTTCAGCCTGATAAACTTCATCCGGAGGCGCTCTGGGCAGACCTTCAGGTGATCAATGACCGGCTTTCTAAAAAAGAAGTGGCTCCTGAGATTGTGACGGCCGATTACGACGCGGCTTACGGTGAGGTTTATCATTTGTTTAACAGCCTTCAGAAGCGGCTTCGCGAACTGGAAGCGGGTGAAGTAGCTGCTACCGGCAAGGTTTCGGAAGATGACGGCGGCACTTTGGATGAGATTCTGGCTGAACTTACCGAGACCGCTCCTGATTTGACCGGTTTTGTTGAACGACTCAGGAAAAGACTCGTTTTGCGTTCTGAAAAAGAATCCGAAGCTCCGGCCGGAACCGAACTGCCCGCTTACACTGAGGCGCAGAAGTTAGCTGTGTTTAAAACCATGAAAGAAAGGCTGGGCGGCTTTGACTTCCGGGAGCTTATTATGAGTTTAAACGGCGATACCGAAGAGGAAGCTAGCACTTAAAGCTTTTCTCACAGACCGTTTTCACATTTCCTCTCACATTCATATCCACCACAATCCGGGCCTTTTTAGGTTTTACGGCTTCCAGAAAGTCGGCAAAGATCACTTCGGTGACGGCTTCGTGAAAGATTTTGAGGTCACGGAAGGCGTTGATGTAGAGCTTGAAGGATTTGAGCTCCAGACAGACTTTGCCGGGAACGTATTCGATCAGCACGCTTCCAAAATCCGGATAATCCGAAAACGGGCAGATGGCGGTGAATTCCGGGGTGCTCATTTTTACCCACGGCTCTCCCGTCGAAAGGGGAGTGAAGGTGAAAACTTCTAAGGGAGCTGCTTTTTTGAGCTGCTTTCTTATTTTCTGCAGGTCGGCCTGCTCGTAATCCTTATTTTCTTTATATAGCTTGTTCATATTATGATCATATGGTGGCTCATCGCTTCGCTTTGGTGCTCATATTGGGGCAACTTAGACGTCCCCGATTTGAGCACCAATTTGAGCTACTATTGGTAATATATAAGGTCATCAATCCCATACTCTTTAAAGCCTTTCAGTCTCAGTTTGCAGGCGGGGCATTTGCCGCAGGCGGGAGTTTTGCCTTCGTAGCAGGTGTGAGTGTACTTCAAAAGTTCCAAACCTCCTAATTTATCCATCAGGGCCACGGTTTGGGCTTTGGTCAGGAACATGAGGGGGGTGTGGATTTTAAAGGGAAATTCCATCGCCAGCTGAAGGGTCTTTTGCATGGATTTGATGAACGCCTCCCGGCAGTCCGGATAGCCGGAGTAATCGGTCTGGCAGACCCCTGTGACCAGGTTCGGGATGTCTCGCGCTTTAGCATAAATGGCGGCAGTGGTTAAAAAGACCGCGTTCCGGCCGTCCACAAAGGTGGTAGGAAGGGATTTTCCTTTCCCGGCCTTCACTTTGATGGTTTTATCTGTCAGGGCGTTTTTGGTGAGTTCTTTTAAAATAGGCAGCTTCAGGGTTTCGTGACTGAGTTTAAGCTTCCGGGCAATGGTTTTGGCGGCTTTGATTTCAGCCTTGTGCCGCTGACCGTAATCAAAACTGATCAGCTGAACCTTTTTAAATTTTTTAAGCGCCCACGCTAAACAGGTGGTGCTGTCCTGACCGCCTGAGTGAAGGACGATGGCTTCGTTATTTTTTACGCTGGTTGCCATAAAGCATGATATGGAGTCTGGGGCTGAAATTATAACCCTCTTTTTTACAAATCTCAATGAGCCATTTAGAGCCCTCCAGGATCTTTGCCCGGGTAGTCCCTTCAGGCATCAGAAAGACTTTGTTTTTTGGGATTTTGTTTATCTTTATATAGGTATTGATTTCACTCAGGTCTTTTTTATCTTCAACAACAAATTTGTAGATGGCTTTTTTGTTGTCCGGTTTGATTTTGAGGGGGTAGGGGGCATTGCCTGAATTGCTGAGCTTTGGTGAACAATTTATTTGTTCAATAAATGTACTGATTTTGAGCGGAATACTGCCATTGGTTTCAATTTCAGCCGTATAGCCCTTAAGCTTTTTTAGCAGTTCTTTTATTTTATCCTGCTGAAGCAGAGGTTCTCCGCCCGTGATGACCAGATGTTTACAGGGAAAGGACCTGATCTTTTTGATGACCTGATCCAGCTTCATTGCTTTGTTGTCGCTTATTTTCGGATCCCAGGTGTATTTAGAGTCGCACCATGAACACTTTAAATTACATCCTCCCAGCCTCAGAAAGACGGCGGGTTTGCCCACTGACGGGCCTTCGCCCTGGATGCTGTAAAAAATTTCATTAACTAATAGTTTCGTCTCAAGTCTCATGTCTCATGTTAAGAACGAACTTTATTATACCACTTGAGACCTGTGACGTGCGACCTGAGACTATTTTTTGATTGACTCTGTGTATTCAGAAACAAAAATGGAGATGATGTTGGCGAGCGGGACCGCGATGATCATTCCAACGAGCCCTAAGGCGAAGCTTCCGCCAAGTTTTATGCCGATGGTGGCTCCGGACAGCAGGGCAAAGAGGACGATGATGGGGTTTAAGCCCACCGATCTTCCCACGATCAGCGGCACCATGATGTTTCCTTCCAGAAACTGGATGACCGCGTAGGCCGGGATGAGCCAGAGGACGAGGATGGGATCCTGATTCAGTGCGATAAGCGCGGCGGAAAGGAAGGTGATGAGCGGGCCGAGGTAGGGAATGAATTCGGCCAATGAGGAAACCATGGCCAGCGTCAGGGCGTAATTAAGGCCGATGATCGTGAAGACGATGAAGGTTAAAAGCCCCATGGCCAGCGCCAGAAGCACCTGTCCCCGTACCCATTCGCCGATTTTTGTGCTTACCTCCTTTGTTTTTTGTGAAATATAGGCGGAGTATTTCTGAGGAAAGAGCGAATGGAAAAAATTGGTAGTGTGCCGTTTGTTGACGACCATGAAGAAGGTGAGGATGAGGACGAGAATCAGGTTGAAGAGGCCGTTGAAGATCACAAAGATTGCGCCGATGGCATTGCCGGCAAAGCTGGTGAGTTTGGAGCCGATTTCTTTGAGGCCCGAGGTGAGGCTGTTTAATACCTGCGTGCTGTCCACGTTCTGCCAGATCTGACTGGCAAACGGCTGCAGTTTCTGGATGAACCATGAATCCGCATCATCTCCGCTGACGATGGTCTGGATGTAGTCTCTGACCCGGGTGGCTAAGTCGCTGACCTGCTCGGCGATGATCGGCACCAGGCTGGTGAAAATAACGGTGATTACCCCCAGTACTACAATGTACATCAGGATAACCTCGAATAAAACTTTTTCTTTGATTGACAACCTTTCCGATAGCGAAGCGATG
>CAZSOH010000007.1:0-12127 GCA_964608535.1 uncultured Candidatus Peribacteria bacterium | reverse complement strand
CAGTATTCCAGTTTTTCGGGGTAATGAAGCGGGATTTTTCCTTCTAATTTTTCGGTGACCTGCTCCCGCAAAAGCTGATTGGCCGACACCCCGCCCGCCAAATGGACTTCTTTTGCTCCAAATCGATCGGCGGCGCTGATGAGTTTATCGGAAAGAATATCGACGACAGCTTGCTGAAAAGATGCTGAAATGTCATTTACAACCTTAGGAATCAGGAGTCGGGAGTCGGGAGTCGGTTTTTTTTCTGATTCCTGATTCCTGATTCCCGATTCCCGATTGATAATTTCGGTGCGGACGGCGGTTTTGAGGCCTGAAAAGGAAAAATTGAACTCATTGTCTTTATCCAGATAGGCCCTTGGAAACTGAAACGCTTCCGGATTGCCGGCTGTGGCCGCTTTGGCGATGGCTGGCCCCCCCGGGTAACCGAGGCCCAGCATGCGGGCGACTTTATCGAAAGCTTCCCCGGCAGCGTCGTCCAGCGTTTCTCCGATCAGTTCAAATTCAAAATGATCCTTAAGGAGGATCAGTTCATTATGCCCCCCGGAAACGGTGAGGACTAAAACCGGAAACTTTACTTCAGAATTCCGTTCCAGGAAATTAGAGTAGATGTGGCCGGCAATATGGTGAACCGGGATCAGCGGTTTTTTGTGGATATAGGCTAAGGTCTGGGCAGTGTTTACCCCGATCAACAGAGAAGCGACCAATCCGGGTGTATGAGTTACAGCGATCACGTCTACTTCTTCCCACTCACATTCAGCCTGCTCCATCGCCTGATCAATGACCGGAGAGATCTGACGGATATGCTCCCGGGCGGCAACCTCCGGCACTACTCCCCCTGTTTTCTGGTGCAGATCCACTGAGCTGGCGATCACATTGCTCAGCACCCGAATTCCATCTTCCACAATGGCGGCCGCGGTTTCATCACACGATGTTTCGATTCCTAAGATTCTCATTCACTAATCTCTAATTGCTATTTACTATTTAGAGTTATGCATCAACAATAGTAAATAGAAAATAGTAAATAGTCATTAAAAATGATCAATCCTATCGCCTTCAGCATCGGCCCGCTGTCCGTTCACTGGTACGGCATCAGTTACGCCGTCGGGCTTTTACTGGGAATATGGATCCTCACCCGGCTCAACCAAAAACGCAGCGTTTTTAAAGACAATAATCAGATTTTTGACTTTGCTTTCTGGCTCTTTTTAGCCGGCGTTATTCTGGGTGGCCGCCTTGGTTATGTCCTGTTTTACAATCTGCCGTATTATCTGGAGCATCCGGCGGGTATTTTCGCGATCTGGGAAGGCGGGATGTCATTTCATGGCGGACTGATCGGCTCGCTCGCGGTGGCCTATTTTTTCTGTAAAAAATATAAGATTAACTTTATCGATCTGGCTGATATCGCGGTGATTCCGGGGGCGCTCGCGCTCATGTTTACGCGCCTTGCCAACTTTATCAACCGGGAACTGGCGGGACGGGTGATTGAAAGTCCGCGATTTGAATGGCTGGGAGTTGATTTTGGGGACGGACTACTTCGGTATCCCTCTCAGATCTTCCAGTCGTTTAGCGCCCTTCTTCTGTTTCTGATCCTTCTGCTTATTTTCACCAAAAAACCCAAAAGGGGTGTCCTGCTTTTTAGTTACCTGACGTTTTATGGCTTGTTCCGGTTTGTCATCGAATTCTGGCGGGCGCCTGACCCGCAAGTGGGGTTTATTTTAAATTCCTTCACCCTCGGTCAGCTTTTTAGTTTTGCGATGCTGATTGCCGGGGTTATCGGCCTTATTCGTCGCTAACAACTCCTGCAGGAATTGAAGTCTTGCCTCACCTGCCTTAGACCTACCCAATATAATTTCATCCAATTGCTGACTACGTGCAGCCACTTCAGCCAGGGCCTTTCGGGTATCCTCCGCCATCTCATCATATTCGGCGCTTTGTCTCTTTGTCCATAATTGCCCTAGTCTGCCAATAAGATGTCTTACATGACTGCTCCCCCTATCTCCCCAATATTCCTCAGCAAAATCAAAAGCCTCTCTCCGCCATTCGTCAGGCGTAAGGCCTCTTTTATCTATCTCCTGTACTACAAAATTAACAGCTGCTTCCAGATGTTCCGGATTCGGGATGACTTCCGGTGTCTCTCCCCCCTCCTCAGATGGCTTTAATTTCAGCATCTTTTGCAAGGTTATCTGTCAATTTTATTATAGTAATTTTTTATATATTTGTAAACCCAAAACCTAAATCAATTTTCTATTGCTTTTTTTGACAAAATTAAATAAAATGTTGATCTTATAGATTAAAGCCCTCCACATGACCAAAAAACCTGATTGGCCTGAAAAAGGCTACCTTGACTCAGACCCTGAGGTTGACCCCCGGGTCGCCGAACAAACGGGACTTCCTGCACTAATGCGACGAATGCCGACTGGAGAACTGGGACGCGCCCTGCGTTTTGATGAATGGCTTAAAAAAGCCAGGGCATGGGTTGACCTGTTAAAAGATGATTCGGATATTAATGAAGGGGCTTTAGCGGATTTGATTACCAAAGCCCCAATGCCGCTCTTGGTACTTCAGGCAAGGTTTGCCATTGCTGACTCGAATGTGCTCATTGAAAAGGCCTTGCAAGCGCTCAGAGAGTTACCGAAAAGCGCGAACGGGCTGCCTGAAATGACCCAAGATAACCTCAAGGCAGCTGTCCGAATCAGCCGTGGCGCGAAGAACCGTCTGAATCAGGTTCTTTTAGAAGCAGATCAGGTACAAGAGTTAACCTTTGACGAAAAGCAGATGACGCTCCCCCCTATTCCAGAACTTTTTTCTGAAGCTCTGATAAAAATTAATGAGGGTGGTCTATCAAAAGAATTTGTGGAACAAGTAAGACAGGAGGCCAAAGATCACATCCATCGTATTGCTGCTGACACTTATGCGCTTACTTTTGCTGACATTCATGGCATGAGCAGCAGTCTCTATAAAATGGAGACCTTCTTCAACAATTCCTATAAACAATTTGTTTCATTCTATGAACTTTTTAGAGAAATGCAGAAAGGAGGGGTTGAGGTCGAATCTCTGAACGCGACATTAGAATTTTTTGATTTTGAAGGTAAATTACAGGTTTTTCAGGAAATGAACGCTCACCTGCAAAGGCTTCTGGAAATATTCCAGTGGCGCATGGGGAATGTTAACTTGCCCGCCAGTGATGCTCTTGCTTCAGAATTACATCAAGAGCATATTTTAACGATTTACAAAGAAGTAGTTCGTCCGATGAGAGAGCGTATTAAACTTTTGCCTGAATCAAGCGCTTCCGCAAGAGCAGAAGTGAGCCGGCTTGAAAAACTGTTGGCACGCGCTTACCAGGAAGCCGGAACGTTTGGGGGAGAGACTGAATAGATTCATTATTGATGACCGTAGTGATTTTCAGGTCATATATTTGCCATATTAAAATAAATATGTTATAATATACATATAAAATCTAAACAAAAAATAATATGGCAGATCCAAATAACGCCCCACTTGATCCTGAACACGAACTTCCTTCCGGGGAGCATGAAGCTCTTCCTGAAGCCCACGAAAGAGAAACAATTGCTGCCGCTCAGGCAACACGTGAGCAGGTTAAAAAAGCGGTGGAGTATGAGGGTGAAGGTCATGCTTAGATTAACCCCTTCTTTTCAAGGTATCTTCCGCAAATTGACGGGCGCGTTCCTGAAGCTCCTCCGGACTGAGCGAGCTTTTTGCGTTACCTAAATCAACTTTCGCCTCGACCTCGCCATTGAAACCCAATTCAATAGAGCAAGATATTCTGCCCCTTCCCGCATTCACTCCGAATAGCTGGGCCAATGAACCATTCCTCACCTCTCTGACCACCTGTAAATCAGGATTTTCTGATGATTTTTCCGCAGGGGCTTCCACCCGGGGCAATTCTGCTGTTTGGGCCATAATCTTATCGCTTAAATGTTATTTTGATCGCTTATGCTTATAATTCTTTTTACTTACTTTTCCATGCTTTTTTGCCTTACCGTTTTCCTTCTTCTTCCCGCTTTCGTCTTTTTTTGGCAATTCCCGATGCTGAGGTGACTTTCTTACTTTCGCTTTCGACCGTTTTGCCGCAGCCTTTCTTTCAGCAGCCCTTCTGGCATTTTCGGCTACTATTTTTTCCTTCCCACTTTTTTCCGGATTACTGACTAACTTCTCTTTAACAGGTTTTAATGAGCTATTAATCTGGGCTGAAAACAAATTTACACCACCAACCTCGTCCAGATCAGACATAATTTTTCTTATCAGCCTTAGTTCATTAAGCATCTCCTCGTCTCCAGTTTCTACATATTCCCTTACCATTCCTTCAGTGCTTTTCGCCAAATGACCTGATACTTCCACCAATATTCCTCTTGATTCCTCCATTTGAATTCCCTCTTTATATCTACTGACGACTTCTTTAACCAAATCTAAAACGTGTTTCATGTCAAAATCCGGGTTTCTAAGGAGTGACATTGCTATTTGAGGTTTTTGTATGGCAAAAGACATCATATTCCGGATAACCTCATCACTGGTTATATTTTTTGCCATATTCTGTATGGCCTTTTCCTCTGAATCTGACAGGCCTTTCTTTCGGTTTAAGGCGCCCATCAGGATTTCCATAACAGCATCTCTGCCCTGAGCCACAACCTGCTCCTTTTCCAGGCCAAGCGATTCTCTTGAATTTTCCGCCCATTGCCTCATCCCTGTATCTGAAAGATGTAACGTGCCTCCTATCGCTTTTTCAACTTCCTTCCTCACTCCTTCGGACATGAGTATTGCTATTTCGAACGGAAGATTTTCCTTATTAGCTTCAGCAAAGGCGGCTAATTTCTCCGAGTCCAATCCCCTGACCCATTCTTCCAGATCACTTTCTGTTCCCTCCTGGCCCACATAAGTGACAAGGCGTCTGACCTGCTCAGCCATTTTTGCCTTACTGCCGTAATCTTCACCCAGTACAAGTCCTTCTCTCGGCATAGGACTTACCGCCCCTTCCATTAAAGCAGGATTGTATTTAGCGCCCTGTGGTGACTTAGCTAATTCAGGCATCTTATTATTATAGTATATTTTTAATTAATAGTCAATTCTTCCTCTCCCTTTAAACGAAAAAGACCTCGTTTCTGTGAGGCCTTCTGCTTAAGTTTTGATTGAAAAGTTATCGTTTAATGCAAAAGGCCTCCTGGGTAAGGGATAATCACGAGCGCCCATGTAAACATGCGTTTATGCATTTGCATTTTCGGGGAGTTAACTTTCTCTCTCATCATACCCAATTTTTCCCATAAATCAAGGTTTTTTTCGAATTGTTGTTCCTGAATAACCACAATCTTAGCTTTTATTACCCTAAAGGTAAGCCCTGAGGATAGATTGAATTTTGGTGATAACTATGGTATAATATAATGATTATTTTACAGTCGTAAGCCATAAGTTTTAAGCCCTAAGCTCGCATTTGGTAGTCAGGCTTATAACTTAAAGCTTACAGCTTAAGGCTTAAGCAATGTTCAAAAAATTACTGAAATGGCTGGTGTTCACTTTAATCCTTTACATGATCGCCTCGTCTATTGAAGATGATACGGAGCGTTATGACCAATAAAATCTTAAAAATTACCGGCGTCGGTCTTCTCATTGCCCTGATTATGCTCCTGCTCGTGAACCGCGGGGCTTTTGACGGTCTCCAGAAAGGAATCCAGAATAAATTTTATGATTTTGCATCTGCCAGCCCTGAGATTGTGATTGTGGCTATTGACGAGAAAAGCCTGACTGAGCTCGGCAAGCTCCCCCGATGGAAACGGGCTACGTATAGTAAAGCCATCGATATTCTGAATGAAGAAGGGGCTGCTGCGATCGGGATTGATATGACTTTTCCCGACCAGTCCATCCACGGACAGGAGGACGATGAAGCTTTCCGGGACAGCCTGAAACATTCAGAGAATGTGGTTCTGGCGGCCCGGTATTATTTTGAGAACGGAGGACGCATCCCCGAACTGCCCAACGCGACCCTGATGGAGGCGGAACCAAAGGTGGGCTGGATCAATGTGAGCCTCGATGAAGATGGATTTGTGCGGAAACTGCCGATCTTCAGTTCGGCCAGAGACCAGACATTCGAAGCCTTTTCTCTGGAAGTGGCCCGGCTTTACAGCCATCAGGAGCCTCTGAATTACACTGTTGAGCACAACCAATATGCCTACTCCGATGAAACCACAATTCCTGTCCATACTCTGACGGATGCTGTCAGTAAACAGGATACTCATTTTATGTACATCAATTATTTTGCGGCACCCGGCAGTTTTACTCAGGTATCGATGACCGACCTCCTCAATAAAAACTTTGTAGACAATAAAGGGAATCGCGCCGATTTTCACGATAAGATTATTCTGATCGGCCCTACCGCCATCGACCTTCAGGATTACTACAATTCACCGGTCAGCCAGGGGGTCAGGATGCCGGGTGTTGAAATTCATGCCAACAACATCCAGACGATTATCACCAAAAAATTCCTGAGAGATCAATCAAACCTGAGCCTCTGGGCGGGTCTGATCGGACTGATCGTGATCAACCTCATTCTTTTTTCGTTCCTGCGGATACGCTTCGCCATCCCGATTCTGATCGCAGAGCTTTTTGGCATTCTGATTGCCGGAATCGTTTTTTATGAGCAAAGAATCTTCCTGAATGTTATTTATCCGTTCATCACGGTTTTCCTGACCTTCATCAGTTCCTTCCTGCTCCGGCTGCGCTTTGAACAGAGGGAAAAGAAATACATCAAGTCGGCGTTTGGCCACTTTGTGAACCAGTCGGTGGTGGAGCAGATTCTGAAAGATCCGAAAATGCTCCAGCTGGGCGGCGCCAAACGTGAAGTAACAGCCTTCTTTTCGGATGTGGCCGGATTTACTTCGATTTCAGAAAATATGGAGCCCGGGCAACTCGTGACCTTTCTCAATTCATATCTTGATGAGATGACGAATGTGATTCTGGAACATCAGGGGACGCTGGACAAATATGAAGGGGACGCGATCATGGCCTTCTGGGGGGCGCCGGTTCCCCAAAAAGACCACGCGCTCCATGCGTGTCTGGCCGCCCTGGAAAATCAGGAAAAAGTGGCCCAGTTCAGGCTCATTTCAAAAGAACATAACCTTCCTCCGATCCATATCCGTATCGGAATTAATTCAGGTGAAGTGATCGCCGGGAACATGGGCTCTGAAGACCGTTTTGATTACACGATTATGGGTGATAATGTAAACCTGGCTTCCAGGCTTGAGAGTATTAATAAGCAGTACGGCACGGAGATCATTATCTCGGAATATACTTACGAATCAGTAAAAGAGCAGCTGATCTGTCGTGAACTGGACCAGATCCGTGTGAAGGGGAAAGATAAGCCTGTCCGGATTTATGAACTGATCGGAAAAAATGGTGAAGTCAGCCAGGAAATGCTGGCCAGGATTCAGGCTTTTAATGAAGCGCTAAAACTTTACCGTTCCAAGAATTTTATGGCGGCCCAGAAGAAGTTTGCCGCTATGACCGATGATCCTCCCGCAAAAGTGTTTGCGGAGCGCTGTGAAACGTTTATCAAAAACCCGCCGGAGATGGGGTGGGACGGGGTATTTACCTTTACGACGAAGTAAACTGTTTAGCCCATTAAAATGAAGTAGCCGGCAAAGACCACCGTAACGGCAACGGCGTTTTTCAGCATCAACCCCCAATCTCTTTTGTACGGCTTTTTCTTTTTGCTGTTTTCGTAAGCCCACTTCGTCACATCAAAAAAGAACGTGGCCAATACCAGAACAGTTAAGTAATTTACGATCCCCACATCTGAGTAGTAACGGAACCAGGGTCCAGTTAGCCAGGGATGAACGTCTTTTATCAGCCAAAAGGCTACTGACAGTACAACGAGCAGGTGGGTGATCTGGTCAGCCAGATAAAGGACGAAACTGTTGACCATTTTTTTCTTATCAAGCGTCACTTTGGTGTAATCGATGAGATTGTGGGTGATGAAAATGATCAGAACCACCCAGACAACTCTGCTTTCGTGGAGAAACGGCAAGACAACCAGACAGATGATCGCCAGATGAATGGCGGTATGGATCAGGACTCCCCATGCGCTTTTGTACTTGTATTTCACTAAACGGCCCGGCTGGAACGGATAATCGGCAAGAAAGTGGGTGAGGATGAGGTGATAAGTTAAGTACATAATATTATGTGTGAGTGCGAGTTTCGAGCGCGACGTATTTATGGAATACTATTAGTCCTTTTGACCACTTCGTAACTGACAATTGAAGCGATGGAACGGTTGTTCTCCAGAATTCGTTTGAAATCGCGTTTATCGATGGTTAAAAGCTCGATATCTGTTACTGTTTTGATTGTGGCGTTTCGTTTTTCGTCGGAGACCAAAGCCATTTCTCCAAAAAAGGCATTGTCTTTTAAAACGGCCAGGATGGTGTTGTCGCGGATTACCTGAACCTGCCCCCGCTTGATCACATACATTTTATCGCCCTCATCACCCGCATTGAAGATGATGTGTTCAGCTGGAAAATACTCCATCTGCACTTTTTCAGCGATCATCTGGAGGTCTTCGTCGTTCAATTCATTGAAGAACGGAATATTTTTTAAGATTTCAATCATTTTTTTGAGTTTATTTTATTCGGGTCAGATTATAACAATTGGCCGGGAACAATGCAATCAACTCAGATGCTAACTAAGTCCCCCAATAATGGGGTAAGTGGGAAAAAGAAAAATAAGGGAAACCTTATAAAAAGAAAAAAGCATCTGAAGTATTGACTTTTTTAGGAAAATGTGAAACGATATGAAAACTGGCTCATTAAGCCAATTTTAGACCTATAAACCCTCCAATCCATTGAAGAAAATTATCGTTAAAGGTGCCCGCGTGCACAACCTAAAGAATATTGATGTTGAAATCCCCCGCGATCAAATGGTGGTTATTACCGGTCCTTCCGGTTCCGGCAAATCGTCGCTGGCTTTTGATACCATTTACGCTGAAGGGCAGCGCCGTTATGTGGAATCCCTGAGTACTTACGCCCGGCAGTTCCTTCAGCTGATGGAAAAACCGGACGTGGATTCGATAGAAGGCCTTTCTCCGGCCATTTCGATTGACCAGAAAACTGCCACCCGCAATCCCCGTTCTACAGTGGGGACCGTGACTGAAATTTATGATTATCTGCGCCTGCTTTTTGCCAAAATTGGGCGTCCGCACTGCCCAAACTGCGGCAAAATCATCAGTAAACAGTCGGTCAGCCAGATTATAGATTTGATTGCTGATATGCCTGAGGGTAAACGGATTATGCTTCTGGCGCCAGTCGTAAAAGACCGGAAAGGTGAACATCAGAAAGTACTGGAAAAGATCCGCAAAGACGGCTTTGTCCGTTACCGGCTGGACGGTGATATTGTCAGCATCAATGAAGAAGTAACGCTCGACCCGAAAAAAAAGCACACTATTGAAATCGTAGTGGACCGCCTTAAAGTCCAGAATCTCAAGAAAAAATCCGTTAAGCTAAAATCCGGACAGGAAGTGGAAGAAAAAAATGAAGACCGCTCCCGCCTGGCGGATTCTCTGGAAACCGCCCTCCGCTATGGAGAAGGGATGGTCCGGATTGTCGACGCTGACTCTGGTGAAGAAGACACTTTTTCTGAAAATTTTGCCTGTGATACGTGCGGCATTTCTATTCCTGATATTCAGCCCCGCTCCTTCAGTTTCAACTCCCCTCACGGAGCGTGCCCGGATTGTCACGGACTTGGCTCAAAACTTAAGATCAATCCTGATCTGGTGATGCCAAATCCCCGGCTCACCATTGCCGAGGGCGCTATCCTTCCGTGGTCCTCCTCTTCTATGCGGCTTAACTGGTATACGCAGCTGCTGCGTCAGGTTGGGAAGGAAAACGGCTTTGATATCAATACGCCTGTCGGGAAGCTCACCGACAAACAGATTGAAGTGATCCTGTATGGCGCGGGCAAAGAAAAATTCCGGGCCACCTATACCGGCCAGAATTCGAACTATGAATGTGATACGACGTATGAAGGCGTTATCCCCAATTTAGAGCGCCGGTATCATGAATCCGATTCGGATTATGTACGAAAGAATATTGAACGGTTTATGGAAGAACTGACCTGCAGTACCTGCCAAGGCAAACGCCTCCGGCCGGAAATCCTTTCTATTACGATTGCGGACCAGTCGATTTACGATGTGACTGAAATGTCGATTGAGACTGCCCAGGTTTTTTTTAGCGACCTTTTGCCTGAAAGTAAGAAAAATATCCTCACCACCTCCGAGTTCTCCATTGCCCGGATGATCATCCAGGAAGTCCTCAGCCGCCTGCAGTTTCTGCATAATGTCGGTTTGGCCTATTTGACCTTAAACCGCAGCGCTAACACTCTTTCCGGAGGGGAAGCCCAGCGTATCCGGCTGGCAACCCAGATCGGCTCATCCCTGCAGGGGGTTTTGTATGTTCTGGATGAACCCTCCATCGGACTTCATCAGCGGGATAACGCCCGCCTGATTAAAACTATGGAAAATCTCAGAAATCTTGGGAATACAGTGATCGTGGTGGAGCATGACGAAGAAACGATCACGGCTGCCGATTATGTTCTCGATATCGGGCCCGCGGCCGGGAAGCATGGCGGAAAGCTGGTGGCGGCCGGGACCGCTGATGAAATCAGGAAGAATAAGGACTCTATCACCGGCAAATACCTATCCGGCCGGGAAACGATTGAGATCCCTAAAAAACGCCGAAAAAGTTCAGGGAAGAAACTTGAAATCATCGGAGCCACTGAACATAACCTGAAGAACATTGATGTGACTATCCCGCTGAATGTTTTTATCGGCATTACCGGGGTTTCCGGTTCCGGAAAATCGTCCCTGATTAACTATATTCTTTGCCCTGTTCTCAACACCAAACTCAACCGGGCAAAACAGCGCGCGGGGGCGCATAAAGAAATCAAAGGCATTGAACATCTGGATAAAATCATCAACATTGACCAGTCTCCTATCGGACGGACCCCCCGCAGTAACCCGGCAACTTATACCGGCGTGTTTACTGATATCCGTGAACTGTTTGCCTCTACTACTGAATCAAAACTCCGCGGCTACCGCGAAGGGCGGTTCAGTTTTAATGTAAAAGGCGGCCGCTGTGAATCCTGTAAAGGGGACGGGATCGTAAAAATTGAGATGCATTTCCTCCCGGATGTGTATGTGCCCTGCGAAGTCTGTAAAGGCCGCCGTTATAATGCTGAGGCACTGGAAATCACCTGGCACGGGGCTAATATTGCCGATGTTCTCGATATGACAGTGAATGAAGCGCTGGAATTTTTTGACGCGATCCCCCAAGTAAAGAACAAACTGAAAACGCTACAGGATGTCGGACTGGGCTATATCCACTTGGGGCAGAGCGCCACTACCCTGTCAGGCGGTGAAGCTCAGCGTGTAAAGCTGGCGACTGAGCTGGCGAAACGCTCCACCGGAAAAACAATTTACGTGCTGGACGAACCTACGACCGGCCTGCATTTCGACGATGTCAAAAAACTGCTCGCGGTGCTGCAGGCGCTGGTTGACAAGGGAAATACAGTGATCACAATTGAACATAATCTGGACGTGGTGAAATCGGTTGACCATATTATTGACCTCGGCCCTGAAGGCGGCACCGAAGGAGGAACGGTGATCTGCACCGGTACACCAGAGGAAGTAGCAAAATGCAAGAAGAGTTATACGGGGCAGTATCTGGCGAAGATGCTGTAAATTCCGGCTCCTCTGATTTCATCAGAGTCGCGACTACGGCTCGCTTCACTCGCGACCTCAAATTGACCTAATGCCCAAAAAGAACAGTCCATTTGAAGTCGCGAGTGAGCTTCAGCGAACGAGCTGTAGTCGCGGAGCTAACGGAGTTAGTGAAGCCGGAATTTAGGTCGTTCTTTTAGTCACGATCAGCGTTATATCGTCTGCCTGGCGATAATCCCCCATAAAATCCCGGACATCTTTGATGATTCCGTCATGGATTTCCTGGGCAGTGGCCAGTAAAGCGTTCTTTGCTACTGACAGCTTAAACCGGTCCATCCCATAGCTTTCCGTGTCACTTTTCCAGGCTTCCGGAATCCCGTCTGTATACAGCACTGCAACGTCGCCCACCTCCAGCAT
>CAZSOH010000006.1:0-12736 GCA_964608535.1 uncultured Candidatus Peribacteria bacterium | reverse complement strand
GAAAAGAGATCCGTCAGTCCGCTTAACCTTGACAAATGAATCATTTATTTGATATGTTGTGCTCGAACAACAACAGTATGAACTCTAAACTTATTATTTTCGCTTAAATTCTGATGATTCGACTTTTTGTCGGAGTCGTCTGAATTGAGTTGTTTTTCTATTAATCCATAATAATGTCAGAAGAATTAGCGCAATTGCAGGTCGAGCCGGCTGACTTGCCATCAGGTGAAATCCTGCTGAGCCCGTCTGCTGTGCAAATTGCTGAAGCCGAAAGGGATACAGTAGCAGACGTTCTTGCTTCCGACGCGGAAATTGAAAGCGCCAGACGTTTTCTGGTTGAGCGATTGTCTGAGGATGACTGGGCACAGGTTCAGGAAGCTTGTGAGCAGTATCCTCAGGGTTTTTTGGTTTTCAGAGAACTCCTTGAAGGTGATAAGCCGACAACCCTCAACTCACTTTTAAAAGCCAGCTCTGCTTATAAGGGCAGCGGACATATGTTTCGTGTGTTTGAGGACTTCGCGAGAAGGGGACTTAGGGCTGAAGGTGATGATGAGGAGGCTGTGAAGGAGAGAGCCAGATCAACTAATTCGATTATATTCCTTGCTCAGACTAAGCCATTTTACAGCGGAAATGAGGAGATTTTTGACTTACTTGTAAAAATCGCTGAAACAATTGATGTTTCCAAATTTCTTCCTGAGCTGTATAAGTCAGATGGAAATCAGTGGTCGATTGTCCTTACCTGCCTGCGGGCGGCTCACGACGCCAAAATGCCTGAAGCGGAAGTGGCGTTCAGAGAATGGTTCAATGAATCTAGAACGAATCCTTTATCTCGTTAATGTGTTCAGCGATTTTTTTCTGGAGCTTCTTTTCGGTGAGGCCGAGGATTCTTATGGCGGCCATGGCGGCGTTTTGAGGGTCAACTACCACCATCGCGGGCGTGTCGCTCGGCATCATGGTGGAGGAGTGGATGTTGGCTAAATAGTCGGCTTTATCGCTGAAAGGCGGGCAGGCGATCACCGGATGGATGGCGCTGGCGGAGACTACCCCCGAAAGGCCGTTGCTCCGGCCGGCAATGGTGATATAGCAGATAGCGTCACCGGATTTGTTGAAGTCATTCACAATATCCATGACGACCTCCGGGACTTTGTGGGCGGAGGCGACATAGAGTTCGGCTTTCACGCCGAATTTATCGAGGTGTTCTGCGATTTTGCGGGCGTGAGCTTCATCTGATTTACTGCCCATTATAATTGGAACGAGCATATCTTTAGGATTAAGGAGTAAGGATTAAGAATTAAGTTATTCGTCATTCTGAAATTTTTTCAGAATCTCTCTAATTTTCCAATTAAGCCGGGTCAGCTGGTGAGATTCTGAAACAAGTTCAGGATGACAGAGGGGGTTCAGGATGACGTTTGGAATGGCTAATTAGTAAAATACTTATCCAGATTTTCTTTGATGCGGTCGTTAAGAGGTTGGTCGGTCAGGTATTCGAATTCCTGGCCGGTGAGTTTTTCGTAAATATCAATGTAGCGGAAAGACAGTTCCGCGACCAGGTCATCCGGGGCGGGCGGGAGTTCTTTGTCGTTATAAGGGTCGCAGTGCTCTTTAAACCACAGTCTCAGGAATTCTTTATCAAAATTATCCGGCTCCTGGCCCGCGTTGAATTTTTCGGCGTAGGTGTCGGCGATCCAGTAGCGGGAAGAATCGGGCGTGTGCACTTCGTCGGCTAGGATGATATTACCCACTTCGTCTTCTCCGAATTCGTATTTGGTGTCGACCAGAATGAACCCTTTTTCAGCCGCCAGTTCCTGACCTCTTTTGAATACAGCGAGCGCGTACTCTTCGATTTTTTTCCATTTATCCTCGGCGACCAGTCCTTGGCTGACGATTTCAGCCGCGGAAATCTTTTCGTCATGATCTTCCGCTTTGGTGGTCGGGGTGATGATCGGCGTCTCGAATTTCTGGTTCTTTCTTAAGCCTTCGGGCAGTTTAACACCGCAGAAATCCCGTACCCCTTTTTCGTAATTGAACCAGGCCGAGGTGTCGGTGGAACCGGTGATGTATCCTCGGACGACGACTTCAACCGGAAAGATCTTCACTTTTTTTACGATTGAGACATTCGGATCCGGCACAGCAATCAGATGATTTTTGACAATGTCTTTGGTTTTATCGAACCAATAGGCGCTGATCTGGTTCAGTACTGCCCCTTTAAACGGAATGGCTGCCAGAATACGGTCAAAAGCGGACTGGCGGTCGGTGGTCACAATGATCCGCTTTCCGTCTTTTTGGTAGGTGTCTCTCACTTTTCCGGCATGAAGCTTTTCGTACTCTTCAAAACTGGTTTCGGTCAGGGTGTTTTTGAGGTTGGTCTGGATGATGTATTTGTCAGCCATTTGATAAGGATTAAGGATTAGGAATTAAGGATTAAGTTGTTGTTTTGCTTAATCCATAATCCTTACTTCTTAATTCTTTTGTTTTCAGTTTAGCGAAAATCAGGTTGCGTGTGAATTCCATTTTCCCTAATTTTAATGTATGGAGCGACTTAAGAAAATTCAAAAAGAAATCAGACGGCTTAAACTGGGCGCGGCGCTGATCACCAAGCCGGAAAATGTGCGTTACCTTTGCGGCTTCGTCGGCACAAACGGACGGCTTTTAGTGACACCTTCCAAAGCTTTGCTGATTACGGATTTTCGTTATCTCCGCTCCGCAAAAAAACAAATCCCTAAAGGGGTTGAGATTTATGACCAGAAAAATGGTTTAAAGAAACTGATGGGCCGGTATAAAAAAATCGGATTTGAAGAGCACGACCTTAAGACTAAATACTTCCTGCATTATAAAAAAGAGTTTAAAGGGGTTCGTTTTGTGCCGGTTTCAGGGCTTGTGGAATCGTTTCGCATGATCAAATCGAGAGAGGAAATAAAAATCATCCGGAAAGCGGTATCGATTGCGAATAAGTCTTATCTCCAGTTCATCAAGACCATCAGAACCGGTCAGACGGAGGATGAGATGGAATGGAATCTCCTGATGATCTGCCGACAATTAGGTGCGGATGGTTTTTCTTTTCCTCCGATCATCAGTTTTGGAAAAGACACCGCGGATGTGCATCATGCTAAAAACCCTAAGCGGAAACTTAAGAAAGGGGAGAGAGTTTTGATTGATTTCGGGATCAAATATCAAGGCTATTGCACGGATATGACCCGGATGATTTACAGAGATAAAATGTCGTTTATCGAACACAAAATTTATTCAACTGTTCTGGAGGCTAATAAGGCCGCTATCCGGGCGATTAAAGTTGGGGTTAGACTCAAAGATATTGATATGATTGCCCGCGAAGTGATCCGGAAGGCGGGTTACGGTCATCTGTTTGGTCATTCAACCGGACACGGGGTGGGTCTTGAGGTGCATGAAGAACCCCGTGTTTCAGAATCTTCCGATCAGGTGATTCAGCCGGGGATGCTGATTACGATTGAACCGGGAATTTACAGCGACCGTCTGGGAGGCGGTGTCCGGATTGAGGATATGGTTTACATCAATGAGAAGGGCGGTGTTGAGGTGCTGACAGGAGATTTGGATAAGTAGGGTGTGCCCTCAACCCCCTGAAGGGGGTTTTTATCTATTACCCCATCTTTTTTAGAGTGTTGCAACTTTACTGAGTTGCAAAAGTGTTGTTTTTCCTATATAATAATCGGATTTCTTTATTTTAAGAAATTATTTTAAGAAATTCGAGATGAAAATAAAAACAAAACTCATTGCCCTGGTGGCTGCTCTCTTCCAGATCATGGTGCTTGTGCCTGTTTCTGTGGCTCAGGACGTGCCGGGTGAAAAGCGAATGCTGATGGTGTCGGCTTATTATTCGCCTGTCCCCGGACAGAGTTTTTATATGCGGGGGAGTTACGAGGCGGACCTCCGGCTGAACGGGCGCGGTACGAATGGCGCTGATGGAACACCGGTTTATACCGGGATGCTGGCTGCGCCGAGGAGCTATCCTTTTGGTATGCGCATTAAAATACCCGGCCTGGGGGTGGGCGAAGTTCATGACCGCGGGGGAGCTATCCGGTCAAGCCGTTCTTACGACCGAATCGATGTATGGATGGGGAAGGGTGAAGAAGGTCTTTCGCGGGCGCTCAACTGGGGAATGCGGCTGGTGGAAGGTGAACTTTATTACACTGCTTATCAGGTTCAGCCTGGTCTGAGCTTTTCCTGGGTTTCTTCCCAGCTTCCTTCCGGTACGCTTAACCGCCTGAGAGCCAAAACCCTTATTGATCCACAGGTTTTCGCAAAGCCGATCACGCAGGCATCCCCTAAAACGTCTATCCGGGAGCTTCAGGATGCGCTCCGGCTGTTCGGTTACTATCATGGAGAGGTGGACGGAAATTTTGACGCGGAGACCCGTGAGGCTGTGCTCACTTTTCAACTGGACGAAGGAGTTATCTCTAATAAAGAAGCGACCGGAGCCGGTTATTTTGGCCCCAAAACGCGCCAGGCCCTTAAAACCAAATCAGAAAATTTCAATTCGCGCGTATTAAAGGAGCAGAGCCGTTTGAGGGAAAATGTAGAAGCTCTTACTGTCGGACTTGGAAAAGCGGCTTCCGGTAATGAAGTTTATAAACTTCAGCAAATGCTTTGGGAACTCGGGTATTATCGGGGCGATCTGAATGGAAAATACGATGAAATCACCATTGATGCTGTGCTTGACTTCCAAAAAGACCGGGGGATTGTGAAGAATGACTGGGATCTGGGAGCAGGGTATTTTGGAAAACAGACTTACGCGGCCCTGACATCCGCTGTGGATCAACGGGCTGAAAAACTTGCCAAATTCCCGGAAGAGATGCAGATGTGGGTGCCGGCGAAAATTGACTTACCCAAGCTTGAAAACTTGAAAACTGTCAAAATTTCTAATCATAAATCGCTGGTGTTTGATTTAACCTTTAAGCCGGTGGAGCCGACAGGGAATCCGACTTTTACCCAGACCTTAGGTCTTCATGACCGCGGGGAACAAGTTGAGTATCTCCAGAATGTGCTGATTAAAGAAGGTTATCTGCCTTCAGGTCTCAATACCGGTTATTTTGGCGACAAAACTCAGGAAGCTTTGATTCAGCTTCAGATTGCCCATGGAATTGTAAAAAAAAAGACCAGTCAGGGGGCTGGGGTCGTCGGACCTAAAACCCGCTCACTATTGAATTCTTTAAATTCATAGTCCTCTCGAAAATTCTAAATAATAGTTATCATTTAAACTAAGGTTTTTTTGAGCCTCTTTGTGCTTGACATAACTGTTATTTATATTTATAATAACTTCTCTTAATTTTATCTTATGATTGAAGTTGTTGAATTTAATGACCATCAGAGGCTGGCTGCTGAACTTGAAGGCCTTGCACTCGATGATGAGAGTAAGCAGGCTTTGATTGGGGCAGATGATCAAACGCTTGATTTAGTTCTTTCCAGTCATAACATATGTGATTTTATGAGGATGGTTTTAAAACTGAATCCAGGGATGCTTGGGGAGGCATTTAATGAGAGATATGGATTTGTCGTCAATTATTTTAACGCCCGTTCACGGAAGCGTTTAGCCGGTGTTTTGCAGTAAGCAGGACTTTTGCCTTTTTTGTTTAGCCTCGGCATAATGCTGATATGCGAATTAAAGATGCCTTAAAATGGGGAAACGAACAGCTCATTCTGACTTCCGAATCAGCCCGATTGGATGCTGAATTATTACTTTCTTACGTATTAAAGCGGGAAGTGACTTTTTTGCTGGCTCATGATGAGCAGAAGGTCAGTTTTTGGACCCTCAGGCGGTACAAGACTCTGATTGAGAAGCGTAAGAAAGGGATGCCGGTGGCTTATCTGACGGGCCATAAGGAGTTTTTCTTTCTGGATTTGATAGTGAATCGGCATGTGCTGATTCCACGGCCCGATACGGAGATACTTGTTGAGTGTGTCCTTAATTATTTAAAGGGAATCGGGAGTCAGGAATCGGGAGTCAGGAATCAGCAGGTTTCCGACCCCCAAGTGGTTTTATTGGATATCGGGACGGGCAGTGGGTGTATTCCGATTGCAGTTTGTAAGAATGCTGAAGGGCTGAAGGCGGTGGCGACAGATATTTCCAGGAAGGCTCTGAAGGTGGCTGCAGGAAATATCAGAAAATATCGTTTAAAGAGCCGGATCAAGCTCATCCGGTCTGATTTGCTGGAGCAGGTTCCCGCCGGCTTATTTAAAGGAAAGGAGGTGATTGTGACGGCAAATCTTCCGTATATCCCCGTTGACTATCAGGTGAGCCCGGAACTTAAGTATGAACCCTCTATTTCGCTTTTCGGCGGAGAAGACGGACTCTCTTTGTACAAAAAAATTACTCAAGAATTAGACCTTATTAAGCCAAAAGCCATCTTTTTTGAACTTTTTGAAGATCAGATTGCAATTCTAAAAGCTCAAATGCCTGATTACCGGCTGAAGTGGGTAAAAAATATGAGCGGGAAGGCCAGGGTGATGATGATGGAGAGGGTGAATTAGTTTCTATTTGTCATTCCTGCGAAAGCAGGAATCTATGCCAAGCCTGCTAATTGAGATTCCTGCTTTCGCAGGAATGACAGGTTATTTGATCTAAAAAAACAAATTGACAGGTTTTTTTAACCTTTTTTCATCATACTCTATAGGATTGTTTTTCTCTCTGAAAAATGATATAATAATAAGATTTAGTTCGAGTAATGCGTTTGCAGTTCGAGGATTGTCCAAAACTCAAAACTCGAACTCAAAACTTAAAAATTATGTTAAAAACAAAAATACTAAAATTCTTAACCGGCCTTGCGGCTCTTGCCTTGCTTACCCCTTTGGCGATGGCGGCTGACTATCTGCCCGTGCAGGTGTTCCCGACCAATACAACGGCGGGATATCCTTCTGCCCTCAGGACTTCTCTGATCCAGCCGAACCAGGACGTTCGGTTTGTAGTGGAAAAACCCGACGGGGGAGTGGTACAGGTTCCTGCTCAGGCGGATCTGGAAGGTATTGCGAAAGCCGATTTTTATGGGCACCAGACTAAAATTGCCGGAACTTACAAAGTTGCCCTGGTTTACCCCGGTTCACCCACTTCTTCTCCTCAGGCTCTTTTTCAGGTTTATCCGGATCAGGTTTCTACGTCGCAATCAACTTTGCGAAGCACTGAACAGCTGGTAGAGGCCAATGAAACCACTTTTGTGGTCGCCACTCTCTATGATCAGTACCGGAACCCGATCCCGAACCACCATATCAAGCTGGTTTCCAGCCGATCGGAAGATATTATTGAAACTTTACAGCAGGGGGTGACAGATGCGAACGGACGGGCTAATTTTAAAGTCAGGTCTCCGTTTCCGGGTATTTCAGTCTTTACTGCTATGGATGTGACGATCAGTCAAATTCTGGATGACCGGGTTGAAATTGTTTTCTTTGCCCCTTCAGCCCCTGCGGTGACATCGCCGTTTTCCGCCAGCCTGCTTGGCGCTGATATCGGCGGGGAGGGGGATGTGCTTCCCGGGCCAGTTGACCACTTTGATATCGGGAAGCTTCCCTCCACCGCGAAAGTGGGTGAAGAGTTATCGCTTACCATTGTGGCTAAGGATAAGGACAATAATACCGCTAAAAATTATACCGGAACGGTTCTGATTTCTGTGCCGGATGATGAGAACGCGATTCTTCCGAGTAATGGGGAATACACTTTCAAAGCTTCTGATCAGGGGTCGTTTACCTTCGACCTTTCCCTGATGTTTTCAAAAATAGGCAAGCAGGTCTTGCAGGTGTTCGATAAAAATGATTTTAAAGTATCCGGTGAGTTTCCGATTGAGATCATTTCTAAAACCTCCGTTGTGCCCGGTCCGACTGCTTCCGACCTTTCCATTAAATCTCCGGCAGACGGTTCCGAGCTCGGTTCAAATCTGGTCATTGTTACCGGTCAGGGTAAGGAGAATATCAATCTGAAGATCTTTGATAACGATACTAAAATCGGCGATACGGAAACTGACAGTGATGGTTTTTTCAGTTTTGAAGCTAAGAATTTAGAAAGCGGATCCCACACTTTCTACGGCATGACTGATGACGGGAAGGTTTCAAAATCGGTGACCATTACCGTTGATACCCTGGCTCCGACCTTAAATGCGTTCAGCATGAACGCGGAAGGGGATGTGGTGCCGGGTACTCCTGTGACGATTACGATCCAGTCTGAACCGAATCTGGAAGAGGCTAAAGTTCGCCTCCAGGGAATTGAAGAAATGCTTTCTGAAAGCGCCTCAGAAGCCGGTACTTATGAAGTTACCGTTGCGGCTCCGGGCACTTCCGGCCAGTTTCCGGTGGATGTGATTTTAATCGACAGCCTCTCGAATAAATCTGAATTCAGGAATCAGGGGGTCATCTCCGTGAAGGCTCCCGAAGACCAGGCTCCTCCGACAGTGGAAGGGCTTGAAGGAACTCCCGGGGACGGCATCATTGACCTGACCTGGAATCCGGTTGAATCAGACGAGCGGACCATTCAGAAATACCGGATTGCTTACGGTACGTCGATGGACCAGCTGGATCAGCAGGTGGACACGCTGGATGATTCAGCCCACTGGCAGCTTCGCGGTTTGACCAATGACATACAGTATTTTGTTGCGGTGACCGCTGTCGATTCCAAGGATCTGGAATCTGAAGCAAGAAGCACTGTGATCGCGGCCACTCCGTTTGCTGCCGACCTTTGCGCTGCGGTGGACTGCGGGGAACATGGCGCTTGTAATGAAGGGCAGTGTACCTGCGATCAGGGATGGAGCGGACTGACCTGCAATGTGCAGAGTGATACGGTATTCCCGTCAGCTCCGGTGACCCAGATCACAGCAACGCCTTATGACAGCGGCGCTACGCTCTACTGGCCTGCCTTTACTGGTGTTCAGGCCTATTATTACAAAATCTTTTTAGGTTTTGCCCCCGGGCAATACACTGACGCGGTTATTACACCCAATAATCAGACTTCTTTTGCCGTTAAAGATCTCATCAATAATGTTCCGTATTATTTTGCTGTCGCCGCTTTAGACATCAACGGTAATCAGATTTCACCGCTGAGCCAGGAAGTGGCTGCTATCCCTTCCGGTTCCGCTTTCAGGCCCGCGGCGCCCAATCCGATTGGTTCTGTCGGCGCTTTAAATACTCAGCCTGTTTTATCCGGACAGCTTAAAAACGCGGCTTCTACGAGCCAGACTGGACCTGAAGCTTTGTGGCTTGTTTTCGGCAGTGTGGTCTTTGCTTCGTTTCTGTATTCCCATAAACGAAAATTACTGCCCCAGCGAAACCGTTAAATATAACACCTTTCACGTTTTACCTAATACCCCACGATGTTTTCCCGCGCCCTCAATAATTTTCGCAAAGATATCCATGTGATACCAGTCGGAATCAAGCTGGCTGTTCTGGTGATTTTTATCCGCACGATCGGCTGGGGGTTTGTTGACCCTTTTTACAGCCTTTATCTCAATCAGTTTACCGGGAATTACACGCTGATTGGTTCACTTACTTCTGTTTATTCTTTCAGCGCGCTTCTGGCGATTATTCCGCTGATGCGCCTGACAGACCGTGTGAAAGATACGACCCTGATCTCTGATGGGGAACTTTTGTATTTTCTGGTGATTCTGGGTTATATATTTGCCGGTTTCTTCAGGAGTATCCCGCTTTTAATCCTTACTTTGTTTTTTACCGGTATCGCCCAGACGTTTGTTGTAGTGGGTACGGAAAGTTATATCCGGAAGCATAGCAGGGGAGGTCAGGTTGGCCCCTTTGCCTTTTATGTGGCTTTAGATTACTTCGGGTGGATTATTGGTATGGTCCTCGCTTCTTTCGCGATCAATTACTACGATTTTAATTCCATGTTTCTTTTTATCGCCCCCAGTATCCTGGTCAGCTTTTTTATCCTGCCGCGCATACGGGAACGGGGGATTCGTTCCCTTCTCAGCGGGATCAGGCGTTATTTTCACAGCCGGGCGGATTTCTTTTCGATTTTTCAGGACTGCAGGGAAATTAATCCCAAAGCCATTTTTTTCTTTATCCTCGCTTTTTTTGACGGGATGGTCCGGATGTTTTCTTTTGTTTTTATCCCGCTTTTTGCCCTGGCTATCAATCTGAACCTGAGTCAGATCGCCCTCCTGATGGCGGCGATGTATTTCCCGTTCATTCTCAGTTTTTTCTTTTCTGAGATGACCAATCGCATGAAAAAAATGAATGTGATCGCGACCGGCCTTTTTATCGGCGCTCTTTCTTTTATCCTTCTGTATTTTATTGTGGATCATCTTTGGTTTGTGCTTTTGGCCGCGACTATTTCGCTTTCACTGGCAATTGTACGGCCGGCTTATAACGGGGCGATTACCCGCCTGACTCCCCGCCGGATGCTGGGGGAGGTGACCGGACTCAATAACTTTATTGAGCGGATAGGCCGGATTCTCGGCCCCATCATTACCGGCCTGGTGGCGGACGCTTACGGGCTTTCGACCGCTTTTCTGATGATTGCCGTGATCGCCTTTGTTTTGGGCGCCCTGTCTATACTCCTGAGGGGTTATGATTACATTATCAGCGCTTAAAATTTATGCTACACTAAAGAAAAATGAGCAAAAACAAAAAAATATTTACGATCGGCGGCGCTACCTTTGATGTTTTTATTCATGCCAAGGACCATTCGATCCTGAAATTCCTTGAAGCTGACTCTTCAAAGTCTTTTGTGTGCCTCAATTATGGGGGGAAGGTGAAAATTGATGAGGTGAAAGAGACTTACGGAGGCGGAGCGACTAATACCGGAATTGCTTTTGCCCGGATGGGGTTTGATGTTTCCACGCTGGTTAAAATTGGAGAAGACCATGGGGAGGGGGTGTTGAATAATCTGGAGTCCGAAGGTGTCGACACTCGTTTTATCCGGAAAACAAAGAAGGATAAAACTGCTTTTTCCACGATTTTAAATACCTTTGAGGGAGACCGGACCGTGCTGGCTTACGCGGGAGCGAATCAGTATCTTAGTGCGAAAGATTTACCGCTTAAAGAGCTTGAACAGGCAGACTGGATTTTTCTCAACCATCTCGCCAAAATGGATAGCCAGATCCCTGCCCAGCTCCTTAAACTCCTCAAAAAACACCCCCATATTAAACTGGCCTGGAACCCGGGCCGGGAACAGATTATGCAGGGGGTGAAAAAGTGGTCTTCTTTTCTTAAGCATGTAGAGCTTCTGTTTCTGAATAAAGAGGAAGCCGCCCAGTTCACCCGGACTCCTTATAAGCTGGCCGGAATAAAACAGGATGATCCGAAATGCCATATTCATCTGCCCAAAGCCTTTTTACCGCCTTATGCGGATGATCTGAGCGAAATCATGTACCAGTTTTTTAAGAACGGGGCGAATAATGTTGTTATCACCGACGGGAGAAATGGTTCTCAGGCAAGTGATGGCAAAAGGCTTTATTTTTGTCCGGTGATCACCCATAAGCGGGTGGATACTCTGGGGGCGGGCGATGCATTTGCGAGCGGGGTGACGGGGGCGATGATTCAGGGGGAAAGTTTAAAAAACGCCCTTAAATACGGGACGGTGAACGCGAAGAGCGTGGTCAGCTTTTACGGGGCGCAGGAAGGCCTCCTTTCGCTTGCGGAAATTGAGAAACGCTTAAAAGCACTTGACATTTGCGTAACATCTACTAAACTAAACTAACCTTACTCTAAGTCTTAAGCTGTAAGCCGTAAGCTTTAAGCCCTGACTTAGGACTTATCACTTAAGACTTAAGACTTTAAATTTTAATAAAATAAAATGGCTGATTTAAAAAAATTGATCCGTATTAAAGAATTGGTTGATAACGCTGAATCTGCTTTGAAAGTAGCCAAACAGCTGCTGGCTGACGCGATGGGACTTCATGAAACTGAGAAAGTTGAATCGGACTCTTATGTTGAGAAGGCTGCTTCCGTCGGAATGTCCGACGGCGCTTCCGGCAAAGTGATTGAAGGTGTATTTGACGGTCAGAATATGGTGGATAAAAAAGGATCCGTTTATCCGGTTCCCGCGAATTATGCCAGTAAATCTAAGCTGGTTCCCGGCGATGTACTGAAACTCACGGTGACTGAAGAAGGCAAATTTCTTTATAAACAGATTGGCCCTGTGGAGCGCAAGACGATTGTCGGCCCGCTGGTTTACAATGACGGGCGCTATCAGGTGCTTGCCAACGACCGGGCTTATAACGTTCTGCTGGCTTCCGTGACCTATTTTAAGGCTGAAGTGGGGGATGAAGTGACCCTGATTATTCCGATGTCGGAAGAATCTGACTGGGGCGCTATTGAGGCGGTTCTGCCTAAATTTGGTGATGGTGATGCCATTGCTGCGCCGGAGGCTGATGAAGCGCCTAAGAAAACTTCCAAGACTAAGAAAAAGGTGGATTTAGAGGAAGAGCTGGATATTTAAATGGTAATCAAAAAAGTGTTGTCGAAATCGATGACAACTTAATATGTCATCCTGAAATAAATTCAGAATGACTGTGGGGGGGGGTGTCATACTGACAGCAGCTTTTTTGGTTGGTAGCCAGGGGGGGGGATGGGGTGGACTGATTTAGGCTGGCCTGTTTGAAGTAGAATTAATGATTTACAGTGGATTCTGTTGAGCTGTGCCTATGTTTTGTTCTTTTCTTTGTCTTTTTTTCTTTGCTAGATGGTTTTTGCTTGTCATTCGTCTTTTTCTTTCTCTTGTTTTTTTCAAGCAGAAGACGGCATACGAGATTCGCCTTAGTCTCGTGGGCTC
>CAZSOH010000005.1:0-12787 GCA_964608535.1 uncultured Candidatus Peribacteria bacterium | reverse complement strand
ATGAGGTGAGTTATAATTACCTGTATTACGGAATTTAAGAAGCCCCTTCCTCTACTATACTCTCAAAAAGGACATCTTCTTCAAGTTTCTCCTTTTTACTGATCAGCTTTTTATGTTTCCAGGCGCCCTTCATGAACCACCAATAAGCCAGTGAACCTGTCATGACATTTGAGAAAGGAAAAGCGATCCAGATTCCCCACTCCCCTAAGTGGGTATATTTTGAGAGGATCAACGCCACAGGGAACTGAAAGACCCAAAATGCCATGAGCGACAGGATGAGGGGAAGCTTGGTTTCACCCGCACCGTTAAATGCTCCGATAGTGGTCTGCTGTACCCCTATAAATCCATACGTCAGCGCCATCGCCCGCACAAAAGCCACGCCGCTTTTAATGACTTCGGGGTCGTCCGGGATAAAGGCTGTGACGATTATTTTTGCAAAAATAAAAACCAAAATACCCAAAAGGGTAAGCACCGTCACTCCCATCCGAAGCGCCTGTCTGGCTACCTGTTCAGCCCGGTCCAGTTTTTCAGCGCCCAAATTCTGCCCAACCAGCGTGGAGGTGGCCATAGAAAGCCCTATGGCGGGAATGATGATAAAGCTGATCACACGAATTCCAATTCCATAAGATGCCACTGTCAGCGTTCCGAAACTCGCGACCAGAAAAGACATTACAGTAAGACCAAACGCCCGGGTTGACTGGGAAAGGGATGCCGGGAGCCCCAGGGATAACATCGTACGGATTAAAGGGTAATCAAAACGGAACCCTCTGAAACTGAGCCGAACCCCCTCTTTCCCCCTTATCAGAAGCGCTAGCCCGACCAGGGCCGCGATCCCCTGCGTTCCGATGGTGGCCAGAGCCGCTCCGGTGACACCAAACGCAGGAATAGGTCCCCATCCCAGGATGAAAAGCGGGTCCAGCACCAGATTGAGCAGTACGGTCATCAAAACAACAAAAAAAGGTGTTTTTACATTTCCAACCCCCCGCATCAGAGACTGGTAGACGAAGTAAATGAACATAAACACCATTCCCAAAAAGGAGACATGCAGATAAGAAACGGCATCCGGCAGTACTTCGGGCTCAGCCCCCATCCAATGGAGTATGGGTTCAGAAATAAAATATCCCACCACTGAAATCACCACGGAAATAAGCAGCATGGAAATCATCGTTTGGGCAACGACATGGGAAACCTGTTTTTCATCCTTCCTTCCCCGGTGCTGGGCGACCAGTATGGTTCCCGCGATGGTCAGTCCCCCTCCGAGTGAGATGAGCAGGAAGATGATCGGAAAGCTCAGAGAAACGGCTGCTACCGCCTCCTTACCCAGGCGCCCGACCCAAAATGTATCGACGAGCTGATAGGCAGTCTGCAGTACATTTGCCATCACAATAGGAACTGATAACTGAATCAGTGAACGGATGATCGGCCCTTCGGTGTAATCTCTTAATTTACTCACAACCCTGTTTTGTTATCCATAATATCTTTAAGTGACGCCATTTTTTTAGACAGATGATCCATATATTTTCCGAGCGAACTGACTTTGGTGATCATGAGCATCTCTTCATGGACTCCAAAAACGAGGAGCTTTTCTCCTTTTTTTAAGCGGAGTTTTTTACGGGCTTCGGCGGGAACGACCATCTGCCCCTTTTCCCCGATCACCGTACTCCCGAAGAACTCTTTTTTATCTCCCATGGTAAGGTGGGTTATGATGTATGAAATGTATGATAAGTATAACTATTATGATAACAGAATCAAAGACATTCTTAAAAAAGCTGAACGTAATTCTCTTCCCGGCGGACAACGGTTTCTGACGAGGTCTAATCCACTTCCCGTATCATATGATGGTTTCTGAGCTTAACCACTCCCGCTGCCGCGACACAGATGGCGTGAAAAACTCTGGCCCGGAAGTATTTTGACCAGGACTCCACCAGCTTTCTTTGCGGCGGGATGGATTCTACCAATACATTCATGGGAAAGAGTGGCGCTTCCCCATTTTCAACAAGCGGCATATCGGTGATGGGCGAGTTCCCCACCATCGCGGTGTGCAGCGGATCCATATCACATTGATCACAGAGTATCCTGAATCCCTCAAGGGAGGGTTTTCCCCTGCCGGTCTGAGCAATATCAATGCCGGCTTTGCTCAGTACATCAAGCCTGGCGCTGTGCGGGCTATTGGTGTAAATCGCCACCTGACGCCCCTCTTTTGAGTAGCCCCTCAAATTCTCCACCACCTCTTCGGGGATAGCGGCATAAGGAGAAACCAGGGTTCCGTCCAGATCAAAAATGACATTCCCGATCTCTGGCTTTTCCAGCTCTAATGCAATACTGCTGAGCTGACCGCTGGTGGGCGCTTTTTTAAGAAGGGCGTCAAACTGATGCGCCCGGAATCCGGCGATAATCCCCCAGACACTTTTGATTTTATCGCCCGACACTTTTTCTTTGGCGGTGGTGGTGTCTTTGTCGATATTTCCCATAAACAAAATTTAAAAGCGGGCTGTCATATTAGCCCGCCTTGAACAAAATGATCAAGTGATTAGCAAAAACCACCGACACATGGCAAAGAAGCCAAAGTGGTGGCCCGGGGCGGAATTGAACCACCGACGCAAAGATTTTCAGTCTTTCGCTCTACCACTGAGCTACCAGGCCACACTAAAATTGACGTGGGAATTTTAAACGAATTCGATACGGCGCGCAAGCTTTCTTCCCTCTTTTAAAAGCCGGTCTGATCGGATACACTGAAGATAGTCATTTAATCCAAATCCAATGAAGAAATTTTTAATCCTTTTGCCCTTCTTTCTCCTGACCGCCTGCCAGTTCAGCAATTTACCAGCTAAGCCCGCCCCTGACGACGAGATGATTTCAAGTTTTGAGGATTGTATCAATGCCGGCTACCCTGCGATGGAAAGCTATCCCCGGCAATGCCGGACAAAAAGCGGCAAACATTTTACCGAAGACATCACGGTTCCCGTGCCGCCATCTGAAGAAGTGCCGCAAATATGCACCATGGACTACACACCGGTTTGCGCGCTGGTACAAGTGCAATGTGTTACTGCGCCATGTCCTCCGCTTTTTGAAACAAAGGGCAATGCATGCACTGCAAAATCACTCGGCAGTATGCTATTGGGGTACACGCCCGGTGAATGTGAAAAAGATCTGAAAACAGAATGTTCAGCGGATGCCGACTGTAAACTGCCGGGAGACTATGCCGCAATGAGCCGCTGTCCGTTTGAGGCTAAATGTGTTGCAGGAAGCTGTGTGGTGGTTTGCCCACAGCCAAGTGGGAATCCCCCGCTTTAGTTTCCCGTCTTCCGTTTTCAGCATCAGCAGTCTGGCTACTTTCTCTTTCTTCCTTTCCAGATGCGCTTTGTGGCGATCCAAACGTACTTGAGCAGGAAAAGTGAAATGAAGAAGTAGAGAGCGACCTGGACAAAGCGGACCATGTAGGTAACCAGATTGACTGAAATGCCCTGGAGCACTTCGTTGAAATTGCGGACCAGCGCTTTGAGTTCTGTCTTCCAGCTCTCTTTGATTTCCTTCCAGTCGAAGATCTTATCTTTAAAGATATTCACATTAAAGAAGCTGTAGTTGAGACGTTCCATCTGATCCGCTTTGCTCTGCATATAACTGTCGATCTGAGTCTTGATGTTTAACCGCTCACTGGTCAGCTTATCGATCAGCTTCAGTTTATTGTCGATGATGGTGGAAAGGCTTTCTACGTCCCGCTGCTTTGTAGCCAGATCCTGCACATTGTCGTATGCCTGCTGCGCGCTTTCCAGCGTTTCCTCAACAGAGGCCAGTTTCTTCTGAAGAATGTCGAGCTGTTTATCATACGCTTCAATCGTACCTTTGATGGTCTGGATATTCTGATTCAGGTCTTCCGGCTTTAAACTTTCGATAATTGCCAGGACAGGCGCTTCGGATTCCTTTTTGACCTTAAACCGATAAGAACAGTTTGTTTCGCTTTCGTTCGAGGTTTCAAAGATGACCTCCTCTTTTGATTTTAGATCTGAAATCACTTTGCACGTATTTTCCAGTTTTCGTGTTTTGATCTGAGCTGAATAAGTCTTCACTTCAAAATTTTCCGCATCTTCACCAGTTGAGAAACCGGGTTCCGGAATCGGAGGCAGGCTCATTTTCGACCGGCTCATCACCGTCATCGGCTCCGCGAAATAACCATCAGCGGATTCTTCGTAGGCAAAGTTGCTGCCACCCCCAAAATAGGCCGGTTTCTGAAAAACCGTGCGGAATGAAAAACCAATGAGGGCAATAATGACCGAAATCGCAGCCACTCCCAAAAGGGCCAATCCGATCACTTTGGCGACTGACTTAAAGGACCAGTCGAAGTTTTTGAAGAAGCTCATATTTAAATTTTTAATGGATATTAATATTGTATTCTCCGAACCCCCGGAAATCAAATCATCTTTGTTCTTTTTCCATCAATTGAAAAGCGGAAGGTAAATGCGTATAATTTTGACATCTAATTATGGATTCTTAATTCTTAATTCTCAGAAGTATGAAAACCCGAATTTTTCTCATTACCCTTTTTTTCCTCTCCCCTCTCCTGTCGGGATGCAGTTTACAGGATTCATCAGATGCAGAGCCGCTTCCGCCCGCACCGGCTGACACGCCCGCACCCAAGGCTGAACCGGTTCAAAATGAACCTGACGATACTCCTCCACCTCCTCCAAACTCCTCTAACGGGGCAGCAGCCCAAGACAGCAGTTACAGCCTTATCGAAAAGGCTCTGGCCGAGAAGAATGATTTACTGACGACTGAATTTACTTTGGGGATCCGGCATTTAACCCTTGATCACTTTAGCGGAACCGTGGCCGGAAAAGAGGGTAAAATCCTGGCGGCCAGAAAGGGAGATAAGTGGAAAATTGTTTTTGACGGTGTTTACGGCAAAGAAAAAACATACACATGCAGCAGCGTCGCTGAATATAACTTCCCGGAAGACATGATCATGGATTGTGTTGACGAATAAAATTCAGTGTTGTTTTTTATAATTTTCTTGTATAATAATTGGCCAATATTAAACTCATCTTACTATGTCTAAAATGAACCTTAAGATCGCAGTGTTTTTTGCCGCCCTCGTGCTGGCAGGCTGTGCCCAGAAAACTATTGATTCTCCCAGCTCCTCAAGTCCGGCAACTCCGTCCGGAGCTGATGTCTCTGTCCTCATGACAGAAGGCGAACTTCTGTTACAATCCGGTTCCAGCTGGAGGGCGATTGATGCCGATGCCGAACTAAAGGCTGGCGATGTTATCAGAACCGGCAAAGGCGCCCGAACCCTTATTTCCCTTTCCAAGCTTGGCCAGGTCTATCTGTCTGAAGACACTGAACTTGGAATCACTGACCTTAATCGTTTTGATCAGCATTTTGGAAAAGCTGTTTATATGCTACTTTCTGACACTTCTGAACAATTTTCTACTGAGGCTCTTGGGCATTATTTTGAAACCAAAGGTGCTATGGAAGTATCCGTCAATGTTGCCGCAAGCCGGGTCAATGCCAAAGCGCTCAAATCCTCGATGGATACTGTCGCCCGATTCCCTGAGGTCAATGACCTGCCTCAAAAGCTCAACGAAGGAGAGGAAATCACCCTTGATCCTGCCAGTGAATCATTGGTTTCCCGGGCTGCGATCCCGGCCGAATACTATTCCGGTGACTGGTTCAGTAAACTGACCGCCTCTAACCCGGATTATTTTACGGCTCCTGAGGCTGACGACCAGCCTGTCTCTGAAAATTCCAGCGGTACCAGCGCTACCCCAAAAGCCAGTTCAGCGCCTTCTTCAGCTCCTGCCAAAGCCGTTTCAACCGGAGGTCTGTGCAAACCTTACCTGACTGCCAAAAAGGATAGTACCTATAAAGGAAACCTGCTTTACTGGAACCGGTGCAACAGCGATGAATTCCAGTTCTATAAAGTCGTTAAGAGTTCAAAAAATTCCAACCCCGTTTATCCGGGTGATTCCGTGGTCGCCTCTTCGTCCAACCAGAGCCTGACCAATACGATTGATAAAGAAGTGGCGCCAAACCGCACCTACTATTACCGGGTTTGCGTTGTCCATCGTCTGGCCAAGGTAACCTGCGGGAATGTAGCCAGTGTTGCTTACTAAGCCAAATACTGCCCATTTCTCTCTGAAACGGCATAGACTTTCTGCCTGATCTGTGCTATAATTTAAAGAATATTTAAAGAACCCTTCCATTGTCCAAAAATTTATTGAACAAATTTTATACTCAGTTTGTTTTTCCGACCTTTCTATTGGCCCTTTTTTGCTTACTTTTTCTGACTGGCTGCAACCGGAACCCGGAAGCCGTTACAAATGAAAAAGAATATGTTCCTGAGGTAACGGTCACCGAGGTCAGTTCGGGCCTTCAGCAGGAATTCACGGTCACCGGTGATATTGAGGCTCATCAGGTCAGCCCGATCACCTCCGAAATCAGAGGGAAGGTTGATTCTGTTCTGGTCAATCAGGGTGACACGGTCAGCAAAAGCACTACCCTACTCAAACTCAGCTCCTCTGAAGTCAGTTCAGCTTACAGCACCGCCAGCACAACACTCAAAAATGCTCAGGTGAGCCTCAAAAGCACCCAGCTTACGTCGAAACAGAATGTCCAGGCGGCTCAGATTGCGCTGGAAACCGCTCAAACCAATCTTCAAAGCACACTGAAGCAAAACGCGGCTCTGAAAAAACAGGCAGAAGAGACCCTCGCATCCGCTAAACTTTCTGTTAATCTAGGAGTTACTGCCGCTGAAACATCCCTTGATAACAAGATTAAAAGTGTACTTCCCACGGTGCAGACAGCTGTTACCGCTGCTGACAAAATACTGGGGGTTTCGGAAAGTTTTAAATACGCGAATGACACCTTTGAAAATAATTTAGGAGCTCTCGATAAAATCGGAAAATCTGAAGCGGAAAAAACACTGCGGAATCTGCTGACAGAAGTTGCCCTTTACAGCCCTTCTTATGCCAACGCGGCAAAGCTGCTGGATGATACCGAGGCCATGCTTCAAAAAACTTTAGAAGTGCTCAACAGCAGCATTACCGGCAGCGCCTACTCCGAGACCAGCCTTAATACGGATAAGAACACGATCACCGCACAGACCACCCTTATCCGGACGTCTGCCAGCGCCCTTGAAACCGCGTCGGATGCTCTTGATACCGCCCGTCAGGATTCTAACGGGAGCAGTCAGGCAATTTTAAACGCGCAGGCCGCGTACGATACGACGATTGCCCAGCTAACCGCTACTGAAGAAGCTTCGAGAAAAGCTCTGAAGTCGGCCCAAAATGCCCTTGAAACCGCGAAGCAGTCCGCTCAGCTGAGCCAGATCACCGCCAAAAGTTCGGTGGATACCGCCTTTGGCAGTTACGACCAGGCCCGCATCAGCCAGGATAAACTGGTGATCAAAGCTCCTTTTGCCGGCAAGGTTTCATCTATCAACATCAAAACCGGCGAGGAAATAAACCCGGGGACTCATCTGATCACGGTTGAAGACGATTCTATCCTGAAACTGATCGCCTATTTATCCCAAACGGATGTTGAAAAAGTCAGCGTGGGGGATGAGATCCGGATTAACCAAAACGGCGAGACCGCCCAGATCACTTCAATTTCCCCGAGCGCCGACCCTATCACCAAGAAATACAAAGTTGAAATCCTTCATTCCAGCTCCACCCTGAAACCGGGAGAAGTAATCCGGATCACTTTTAAAACGGGTGAAGGCATCCTGAATCACGGGAGGCTTTTCATTCCACTTCCCTCACTCCATATTCAGCCGGATGATGTATTTGTGTGGAAGATCAAAGACCGAAAAACGGTAAAGGCGCCTGTCACTGTGGGTGAAATTATCGGAGATTATGTTGAAATTCTGACCGGCCTCAGTGAAGGTGATGAGATCATTGCCGGAGGCGGACGCCTGATTGAAGATGAGGGCGTTAAGGTAAAGGTGACCAATAAACCTGTGCCTAAAATACCTAATTAACCAAATCGTAGGCCAGATTGTGGATCATCGCTTCGTCCTACTTTGCACAAGGCTTCGTAGCACTTCGCTTTGTGGGTCAGATTGTAGTTGATACTGTAACCATTTGACCCACCATTTGACCCACCATTTGACCCACCATTGTAAATGGAGACAAAAAAGAATATCAAAGCGGCGATCGATGAAGTAAAACATTCCCCATGGGCTTTTTTTGTGAAACGCTCCCGTTTAACCCTGGTGGCTCTGATTGCTTTTGCGGTTGCCGGTGTGATCGGCCTCACTTCTATGCCCCTTGAATCCGATCCGGAAGTTAAGATTCCGATTGGCCTTGTTTCAGTCGCTTTTCCGGGCGCCACGCCCTCCGATGTTGAAGAGCTGGTTACCGATAAACTTGAAACCGACCTTAAAACCCTGGATGACCTTAAACTGATGACTTCCACTTCTTCGGAAGGTTTTTCTTCTATTGTTGTTGAATTTGAAGCTTCGGCTGATCTCACTGAATCGATCCGGAAGCTCCGGGATAAAGTTTCTGAGGCGAAATCTGACCTGCCTGAGGAAGCCCTGGAGCCAACTGTGAGTGAAATCCGGACCAATGATTTTCCGGTCATCACCTTTTCCCTGCTCGGCAACTTGACCCCTGAGGAATTTGAAGCCTTTGGCGACGACCTGAAAGAAGAGCTGGAGGGTATTCAGGGAGTTTCTAAGGTTGAACTGTCCGGGATTGAAAACAAAGAAATCCAGGTTCTTGTAGACATCCACGCCCTGGAAGGCCTAAAGCTTTCACTCAATGAAGTTACCCGGGCTATTCAGCAGAACCATGTGGACTTCCCGATCGGCAATATCCTTACCCGCGGGTTTTATTATCAGGTCTCCCTTAAAGGGCAGCTCGAAAACACTGAAGATATCAAGAACCTGCCCATCGCTAACCGCAACGGCCGGAATATTTATCTGAGAGATATCGCGACGGTGCGGGAAGTTTTTTCAGAAAAACGCACCATCACCCGCAACTTTGAAGCTGACAAAAAGGTTTATCGTCCTTCTATCACGCTTCAGGTTTTTAAGAAGACCGGGGCCAACCTCATCGATATCACCGACAAAGCCAAAACGGAAGTCGAGAAGTATAAAGAGGAAAATCTGCCCCCCAGTATGGATGTGCAGATCACTGGAGATAATTCCGAATTTGTCCGGGAAGATATCACGACTCTGAGCCAAAGCGGAATACAGTCGATCACGGTCATTTTTCTGCTCCTTTTTCTCGCACTGGGCGCTAAAGAAGCCATCCTGGCGGCCATGAGCATCCCCTTTATTTTCTTTATCTCTTTCCTGGTCCTTTACCTTTCAGGCGAAACATTCAATTTTCTGGTGCTCTTTTCACTGATTTTGTCAGTGGGGCTGATTGTGGATACCTCTATTGTGATGATGGAGGGTGTCCACGATAACTTAAAGGGGAGGAAACTTAATTCCAAACAGGCGTCGCTGATGGCGATCCATACCTATCGCTACCCGCTGATTTCGAGCACCCTTACCACTATTTCCGCCTTTATTCCGATGGCGTTGATGCCGGGCATTATCGGCCAGTATATGTCCCATATCCCCCGGACGGTCACCATCACCCTGACTGCCTCTCTTTTTGTGGCCACCTTCCTGCTTCCCGGCGTATCGGCCTATCTTTTCAGGAATTTGAAACACGAAAAATTAAAACCCGCGTTTCTGGACCGCTTTATGACTCCGGTCAGGCAATGGTATTCTGTCAAAATCAAAAGGATTCTGGAAAGTAAGATGAAACGGCGATTGTGGGTTATCGGGATGGTCGTGACTTCGATGGTGGCTATTTCACTCCCTTTCATCGGAATCATGAAGATTCAGATGTGGCCGAAATGGGATGGTGATTACTTCACGGTATCGATTAAGGGGCCCATCGGCTCACGCCTTGAGGACACCTTAGAAACGGCAAAGGAAGTTGAAACCTATATCGAGAAGCTTCCTGAGCTGGATAACTTTGTGACGATCGTGGGCGGTTCGGCGCTGGCTGTTACCGATGACGGCCCCTCCGTTAATCTGGGCGGCGCGACCAGCTTCAACCGGGCCAGCATCACCGTTAACCTGCTGAAGAAAAAGGAACGGACGATGAAAGCTTATGTAATCAGTGAGATACTCCGACAAAATATTAAGTCTATTACCAGTGCCGAAATTGAAGTCAAAGACCTCCAGACCGGCCCCCCCAGCGGAGCGGATGTGGAAGTGCGGCTGACCGGAAAAAACCATAAGGACCTTCAGGTAACTGCCCGGCGAGTTGAAAAAGAATTAGCTCAGGTTGAAGGTGCCCGGGATGTTAAAACGGATATTGAACATGGCACGGGTGAGTTCCATTTTAAGCTAAAGCGAGACCGCCTTGAATTCTACGGACTGTCCGTCGCCCAAGTAGCCACTGAACTGAGAACTGCTGTATTCGGCAATGACTCGGTTAAAATCATTAAAGGCGGTGATGAAACGCCTATTGTTGTCCGGCTTGATTTCCGGGAGAAAGACTGTCTGGAGGACAAGACCACACAGCTTCTGGAGAACCGCGATAAACTCACCCTTTGCCGGATCAATCCCACCACCATCGGCCAGCTCAAACGCCTCCTGATCAACACCCAAAAGGGGCAAATTCCCGTCAGCGAAGTAGCAGAGGTGGTGCTTAACCCCAATATCACCACGATCAACCACAGAGACACGGAGCGGGTCGTGAACGTCCGGGCGTATGCCAAAGAGGGTTATATCGCGGAAGATATCCGGCAGGCCTTAAAGGCAAAGCTGGAGAGTGATAACTTCGAAGTTCCGCAAGGGGTTTCCATTGAGTTCGGTGGTGAATTTGAGGAGCAGCAGGAATCGTTTAACAGCCTGTGGAACGCGCTTTATGTCGGACTTATTCTGATTGTCTTCATTCTGGTACTCCAGTTCAATTCGTTCCGACAGCCGTTTATCATCCTGTTCACCCTGCCGCTAGCCTTAATCGGTGTGTTCTTCGGATTATCGGTTCTGGGCCGCAACTTCTCTTTCCCGGGATTCATCGGGATTGTGGCGCTCATGGGAGTGGTAGTGAATGACGCGATCGTTCTGATTGACCGGATCAATGATAATATCCGGCATGGCATGAAAAAAATAGATGCTATTACCATTGCCGGCAAAGAACGCCTGCAGCCGATCTTCCTGACGACGATCACTACCGCTACAGGTGTACTACCTCTGGTTTTCGCTTCCTCCTTCTGGGCGGATCTGGCGCTTTCCATTTTCTTCGGCATCCTGTTCGCAACCGTTTTAACCCTTGTGATGGTGCCGATTTTCTTCAATGCCCTGGAGAGCGGAAAAGAGCTGGAAATTGTAAGACGAAATAACGAAGAGCTTTAGCCCCGTCTGAAGAATGTCTGACTTACCTTTCCTGCTCTATTTTGTCTTAGCTAAATTTATTTGACATATTTATTTTTTTATTTTATAATGATAACCTTTTTGATGCCATTCTTCCATCATGAGATACTCTGAAGACCTTTCTGACAGAAATCACGGCGAAATCTGCGTACATGGAGACTGTCCGCAAAGCAGAAGTGACCAGCTTGGGAAATTCCCCTATAGGGATGCCCGTGCGATTACCAAAGCCCCTTATGAAAGCCAGGGAAGAGAGATCGCTATTGTCTGCCAGTGCCCTGACTGCGAAGGAGTTTACTGGCTCCATTGGGGTGAAAAAGGGGCCGAAGAAGAGAAGATTCGGGTTTTAAGAAAGCGACTAGAAAACGTGTTAGACCGGCTCATTCTCTGCTATTAGGTCAAACGTTTAAGCTAATCTACATTTTCTCCGGTACTTCTAAGCCCAGCAGCCCGAAGGCAGTTTCCATCACCCGAATGACAGCGCCCGTCAGAAGGAGACGGGTTTCTTTTTCTTTACTTTCGGCTTTCAGCACCGGCAGGGCGTTATAGAAGGCATTGAAGCTTTGCGCCAGCTGATACAGGTAATTGGCAATGTGATTGGGCTTGAATTCTTCTTTTGCCCGCTTCAGCGCTTCGGCAAAGCCCGTAAGACTTAAGGCAACAGCAATCTCATTATCATCCGAAAGCACCAGTTCGTACTTTCTGACTTCTTTTACCTGAACCTCTGCTTTTCTGAGGATGGATTTGGCTCTGGCGATGGTGTACATCAGATATGGGGCGCTGTTTCCTTCCATGCTCAGCATCTGGTCCCAGTCGAAGGTAATGTTGCTGATGCGGTTCTGGTGGAGAATATTGTATTTAACCGCCCCGACCCCCATGATGCGGGCAAGCTCCTGTTTTTCAGTCTCTGAGAGTTCAGCGCCTTTTTCATCGATCAGCCGCCGGGAGCGTTCCCCGGCTTCATCCAGCACTTCTTTCAGTTTGATGATGTTGCCTTTCCGGGTGCTCATGCCCCCGTCCTTAAACTGCATGCGGCCGAATTCCACATGCTTTAAGGCCGCACCTGTGAGCTTCAGTTTTCTCGCGACCTGAAAGCGCTGCTTAAAGTGGAAAGACTGCGCCACATCCACCGCCCAGACCATCAGATCCGGGTGATATTCCTTTTCAAAAAATTCCACCTGAGCCAGATCACGGGTGAGGTAAAGTGTGGTGCCATCCGACTTTTTTACCAAAGCCGGCGGATCATTGGGGTCTTCGGGCATCACAATCCATGATCCGTTTTCACCTTCGACAAACACGCCCTTCTCCCTCCCCTCTTCCAGGATTTTTTCCATTTTGTCTTCAAAAAAACTTTCACCATGCACCGCATCAAATTTTATCCCGATCCGGTCATACAGCGTCGGAATGTCC
>CAZSOH010000004.1:0-13387 GCA_964608535.1 uncultured Candidatus Peribacteria bacterium | reverse complement strand
CTCATTATTTTACCACAAACAACCCCTTGTCCAAAGATAAATCCACATTTTACATTTGGCATGCCAAATGTAGAGACGATTCACGAATCGTCTCTACCGCAATGCGGTAAAATATGAATTACCTGTAGCGGGCAAAATGGGCAAACGCCTTATTCGCAGCAGCCATCCGATGCACATCTTCACGCTTCTTAAATGCGGTACCGGTCTCATTACTGGCATCAACCAGTTCCTGGGCAAGTTTTTCAGCCATATTTTTACCTTTCCTGGAACGACAGGCTCCAATAATCCAGCGAATACAAAGCGCCTGCTGACGTTTTGGGTTCACTTCAACCGGGATTTGATAAACCGAACCGCCAACACGACGTGCGCGTACTTCCATATTCGGCTTAACATTGTCGAGCGCCTTCGTAAAAACAGAGGCCGGGTCGGATTTTCCCTGATCTTTCAGAATCTTCATTGTGTCCGAAAAAATCCGTCGGGCAACTGATTTTTTGCCATTTTTCATCATGCAGTTAATGAATTTTTCCTGCAACAGGGATGAATCTTCCGGAATATATTTAGCTTTCTTCTGTGCCATTTCTTAAAATAGTAATTAGTAAATAGTGATTAATAATTATTTAGGTTTTTTCGCCCCATATCGGCTCCGTCCCTGCTTTCGATCCTGAACCCCCTGAGTATCCAAAACACCGCGGACGATATGGTAACGGGTACCCGGCAAGTCCTTTACCCTGCCCCCCTGTACCATGACAACAGAGTGTTCCTGCAGATTGTGCCCTTCCCCCATAATGTAGGCAGTAACCTCTTCACCGTTGGTCAAACGTACCCTGGCTACCTTCCGAAGCGCCGAATTAGGCTTTTTAGGAGTACGGGTCGTCACTTTTACACAAACTCCACGCTTCTGAGGGGCTCCCTTCTCAAGGATCACCTCGCGGTTCTTAAGGGTATTAAATGTATACTGCAGAGCGGGAGATTTACTCTTCTTGGCAGGCGTTCGCCTTTTCTTTTTAATGAGCTGATTAATGGTAGGCATATCTTTTTAGTAAATAGAAATTAGAAAATAGAGAATTAACACAATTTAAATATAAATTATGTTTTATTTTTGTTCTTCCTGAATCAGATCATCTCTGTAAACCTGACCAGCGGGGATTAATTTACCAATAATTACGTTTTCTTTCAAGCCCTTTAACAAATCGACCATTTTAGTAGTAGATGCTTCCACAAGAACACGGATAGTTTCCTGGAAGGAAGCGGCAGAAAGCCAACTATCGGTCATGATCGCTACGCGGGAAATACCAAGCAGCAGCTGCTCCCCGATCATTTCCTCTTTTTTAGCTTTACGAAGCTCCTCATTGATCCGGTCAAACTGAGCGCTACTAACCGTTTCACCAGGAAGGAACTCACTATCGCCAGGGTGTTTAATGCGCACCTTAGAGAACATCTGTTTAACGATAATTTCAATATGCTTATCGTTGATCGTCTGGCCTTGTGACGCGTAAATATGCTGGACTTCAGTCATGATATAACGCTGAACGGTATACGCATCGGTCAGCTGAAGCAGTTCCTGTAAGTTCAGATGGCCCCGGTTGATAGGAGTACCTTTCGCAATCAGCTGTTTGTTGGAAACCTGTAAATGCTCCCGATGGCCGAAAGTATAAACTTTAACCTGTTTTTCATTGTGCTTAACCGTCAGCACATTTTTCTCGACACTCGCCACTTTACCGTCCATTTTAGCCTTAATAGTGCTCTTATCGGTTTTAGAGCGGGCCAAAATTTGCTTAGCCTTTACTTTATCGCCTTTTTTAACGACAAATTCATATTTATTCGGTTTTTCATAAACGTCAGAATCAATCTCCTGGCCGATAATTGAAACCTCAATGCTGTCTTTCTTCTGGCCGATACTGACCATGCCATCAATTTCAGAAAGAACCGCATTCATCCGGGGGGGACGGGCTTCAAAGAGCTCTTCAACCCGGGTCAGACCCTGAGTGATATCAGAACCTTCCGCGACACCACCCATATGGAAAGTACGCATTGTAAGCTGTGTACCCGGTTCACCGATACTTTGGGCGGCAATAATACCCACCGCCGTTCCGAGATCCACCGTGTGATTAGTTCCGAGGTCACGCCCATAACACTTCTGGCAGATGCCATTTTCGGTCTTACAGGTCATGATGCCACGAACCTTAACCTCATCAACTCCAAGCTCTTTGAGCACCTTGACCACTTTACTGTCAATCTCATGCCCTTTCTTCACTAAAACCTCACCGGTTTTTGGAACAATAACAGGTTCCATAACCGTTCGGCCATAGACCCGTTTCTCAAAATTTTCACCAATCTGATCACTTTCCGCACGGGTAACAAGATGTGAATGGGTAGAACCGCAATCATCCTCTTTAATCACAACGTCCTGCACCGCGTCAACCAGACGACGGGTAAGGTAACCGGCTTCAGCAGTCTTAAGCGCCGTATCGGATTTACCCTTACGTCCACCATGTGTCGCGATAAAGTATTCCAAAATCGAGAAACCTTCCTTTAGATTGGACTTAATAGGAAGCTCAATCGTCTTACCGCTCGGATTGGCTACGAGACCTTTAATGCCACAAAGCTGAGTCACCTGTCCCCAGTTACCACGAGCGCCGGAATCAATCATATAGTAGATGTGATTTTCCGGATACTTTCTGAAATCATCAATCATCCGGTTTGTCACTTCACTCTTGAGGAAAGACCATGTGCGAATCGCGTGATTATACCGTTCTTCCTCGGTGATCCAACCTTTCCAGTACTGGTTGTTGATCTTTTTGACTTTCTCATTCGCCTCAGCAATTTTTTCCTCACGGTCTTCAGGAGAAATCATGTCCGAAACAGAAATACTTAAACCTGATTTTGTGGCAAACTTGAAACCAATTCGCTTGAATTCATCGGCCAGTCTGCTGGTTACCTCCGGACCAACCGTCTCAAGAGAATCAGAAAGAAGCTGATGAAGGCCGCCTTTACCGACCGCTTCGTTAATATAACCCAATTCCTCCGGAAGCAGGTTATTAAAGATCATCCGGCCAACTGTGGTTTCCAGAATTTCGCCATTAACACGAGCTTTGATGAGGGCATGAAGATCAACGTAACCCATACGATAGGCATTCACTGCCTCGCCAATAGAGCTGAATATCATTCCTTCACCTGTTTTTCCTTCCAGAGATTTTGTAAGAAAGTAAATACCAAGCACCATATCCTGAGAAGGGGTGATGATCGGTTCACCGGCAGAAGGTTTCAGGAGATTAGATGAAGAAAGCATCAGTCGTTTTGATTCTTTTTGGGCACTTTCTGAAAGGGGCAAATGAACCGCCATCTGGTCTCCGTCAAAGTCAGCGTTGAACGCAGCACACACCAGAGGATGGATCTGAATCGCCTTTCCTTCAATCAGTACCGGCTGAAAACCCTGAATACCTAAACGGTGGAGGGTAGGCGCACGATTGAGAAGTACCAGACGATCTTTGGTTTCCTGTTCCAGAATGTCCCATACCTCTTTTTTACCGGATTCAATTAAACGCTCAGCGCCTTTAACATTATGGGCATGCTCTTCACGGATCAGCTGACCGATTACAAAAGGCTTAAAGAGCTTCAGAGCCATTTCTTTCGGCAGGCCGCACTGATGCAATTTCAGATTAGGCCCGACCACAATCACAGAACGGCCGGAATAATCGACACGTTTACCCAAAAGGTTCTGGCGGAAACGGCCTTGTTTACCCTTAAGCATATCCGAAAGGGACCGGAGTTTGCGCTTATCTCCCGCCATAAAGGCGCTCTTACCGCCGCGAGGCTGGTTATTAAAGAGAACATCAACGGCCTCCTGCAGCATACGCTTCTCATTACGGCAGATTACCTCGGGAGCACCGATGGCCATCAGGCGTTTCAGGCGGTTATTTCTGTTAATTACACGACGATAAAGGTCGTTCAGATCGCTCGCCGCAAAACGTCCCCCATCCAGCTGAACCATCGGCCGGAGATCAGGAGGAATAATGGGAAGCTGAGAAATCACCATCCACTCAGGACGGATACCCGCTTTTTTGAGTGAACTGGCAAAACGGATGCGCTTATTCAGTTTTTTCTGGCGCTGGCCAGTGCTCTGAATATATTCTTCCTGAAGCTTCAGGATGTATTGATCCAAATCAACAGCCTCAAGAATATTACGAATAGACTCAGCGCCTGTTCCAGCCCTGAAGATATGACCGAATTTCATTGAAAGCTCCCGGTATTCAAGCTCACCGATTACCTTCCCAACCGCTAAATTTTCCAGTTCCTGCTTTGCCTGAGTATGCTGTTGATCGAGATCTTCAACTTTCTGAGCATAAGAATCTTCAAGCTTCAGAAGATCATCAACCGGAAGAGATTCTTCAGTGTCACCTTCATTAGCCTTCAGCTTTTTATCTCTTTTAGCCAGTTTGAACTCAGCCTCCTTCTGCTTAAACTCATCCTGAATCTGCTTCTTGTAAGCGATGTAATCTTTTTCCAGCTGCTCAATCACTTCCTTTTTGGCTTCATTATCAACGGAAATGACAATGTAAGCGGCAAAATAAATCACCTGTTCAATGGCCTTAATGGGAAGATCCAAAAGCAATCCAATCCGACTTGGGGTAGAACGCAAAAACCAGATATGGGTTACCGGCACAGCCAGACTGATATGCCCCAGGCGTTCACGGCGAACGATAGAGCGGGTAACTTCAACGCCGCACTTTTCACAAACCACACCTTTATAGCGAATACGCTTATATTTACCGCAATAACACTCCCAGTTTTTTGTGGGCCCGAAAATCCTCTCACAAAATAACCCGTCCCTTTCAGGTTTTTGAGTGCGGTAGTTAATGGTTTCTGGCTTGGTAACCTCACCATGAGACCAGCTCAAGACATTTTCCGGACTCGCGATTGACAAAGTAATCGCGTCAAATTCATCATGTCTTTTTTGAGTTTTAGATGGATTCATAGGTTTAAACTTAGTAGAAGTTAATAAATTATTTTAAGATCAATTAATCAGTTTCTGGTTCAGAAGAAAAATCAGCCATCGGATCAAACAGATCATCCCCGCCAGGTATAAAATCGTCTCCCTCGTCGGTTGGCTTCTTCTCGAGCATAATCATGTCATAAATCACTACTTCGGTCTTAAAGATTTTTGCCCCCTCCGGACTATCCCAGGAGCGGGTCTTAAGATAACCTTCAACATAAATCAATTTGCCTTTTTTGAGGTATTGATGACAAATTTCGGCCAGCTTCCCCCAGGCAACCAGATTATGGTATTCAGCCAGGGACTGTTTTTCACCTTTGGTAGTCACCCATTCACGATTAGTAGCTAAACCAAAAGTAACAATAGACTGACCCGTATTGGTCTTTTTCAGTTCCAGGTCACGAGTGATGTTTCCGATAAGGATGACTTTATTTACACTTCGCATATGACACAAGTAATACAAGTAATAAAAGAACGAATTAAGCTGTTTCCTCTTCCTCATCCGCCTCTTCCATTTCTTTCTCCATGGAGGCCTGATTCAGTTTTTCCTCTTTCTTTTCAACAAATTCTTCCTCCCGCTGAACCTCCTCTTTAGTCAGCTGCCCTTCAGCCCCTTCTTCTTCGGTAACAGCAGCTTCCATCTCTTCAACAGCGTCAGCCTCTCCGATATTTTCTCCTTTCATTTCAGAAGAAACTTCGTTATCAGACTCCTTCATTAAAGGATCAAGTTCTTTGATTTGATCCATTTCAGGAATAGACTCTTCACCCTGTTCAATTACATCTTCAAGATCAACTTCTTCCATACCCCTTTCATCCAGCTTAGTTAGTGACACATCAAGACAAAGGCTCTTAAGTTCCTTGACCAAAACGTTGAAACTTTCAGGCACACTTGGAGTACGGATAGATTCACCTTTCACAATAGATTCATAAGCGCGGGCTCTGCCGATCACATCATCGGACTTGATCGTAAGCATCTCCTGAAGGGTATGGGCAGCGCCGTAAGCCTCAAGCGCCCAAACTTCCATTTCCCCGAAACGCTGTCCGCCATGCTGAGCTTTACCGCCAAGCGGCTGCTGAGTCACAAGAGAATAAGGGCCGACACTGCGGGCATGCAGCTTATCTTCAACCAAATGGAGTAGTTTAAGCATATAAACCATTCCTACTGTTGTTTTGTAATAGAAAGGCTCACCCGTCCGTCCGTCATAAAGCTGTATCTTACCATCCTCAGGAAGTCCGGCTCCCTTCATGAGCTCTTTCACCAAACCAGCTCCCAAACCATTCAGAGCGGGTGTCGCCACATGGATACCGAACTTTTGAGCGGCCCAGCCCAAATGGGTTTCAAGAATCTGTCCGATATTCATACGGCTGGATACACCGAGCGGATTCAGAATAATATCGACAGGAGTGCCATCTGGCATAAAAGGCATATCTTCCTGAGATACCACTCTCGAAATCACACCTTTGTTTCCATGACGTCCGGCCATTTTATCTCCAACCTGGATTTTGCGGGTCTGAGCCACATAAACCTTAATCTGACGGATTACGCCGGTTGGAAGTTCATCTCCCTGCTGGCGGTTGAAAATCTGAACATCAACCACTTTACCGCCTTCGCCGCCTGGCAAACGCAGAGAAGTGTCTTTTACATCTTTAGCTTTATCACCAAAAATAGCCTGTAAAAGCCGTTCTTCAGCAGTAAGCTCAGTTTCACCCTTCGGAGTAATTTTTCCAACCAGAATATCACCTTCATTAACCGTCGCTCCAATACGGACAATACCATCCACGTCGAGGTCCTTTAGGCGGGTTTCACCCACATTAGGAATATCCCGGGTTACAATCTCAGGTCCAAGTTTGGTATCGCGGACATCAACAGTAAATACCTCAATATGGACTGAGTCATACAGACCTTTTTGGACAACACGGTCAGAAATAATGACTGCATCCTCAAAGTTATAACCGCCCCAGGGCATATAAGCCACCAGCAAGTTCTGGCCCAGGGCAAGCTCACCTCCGTCAACGGCGGCGCCGTTGATGAGTACATCACCCTTCTTGAGCTTCTGACCCAAACTGACAGCAGGCCTCATATGGATTGCCGTAGCCTGGTTCGAACGGGTAAAAGTTAAAATAGGATACGTTTCCTTTTTTCCGTCATCATACATCACCACCACCTGAGAAGCATCCACCTCTTTAACCACTCCTTTTGAACGCGCGACCACTGCCTGACCGGAACTAACCGCAGTAAGCCCTTCCATACCAGTGCCCACCATCGGACGGCTTGGGCGAATTAATGAAACTGCCTGCCGCTGCATGTTGGAACCCATGGAAGCACGGGTATTGTCGTCGTTTTCAAGGAAAGGAATGAGAGATGTGGTGACCGAAATAATCTGCTTAGGAGAAATATCAATATGGGTCAAATCCCTCACATGAACCAAAGAAGGTTCACCGCTGCGCCTGGCAGCCACACGGGTATTAATAAACTGATTCTTGTCATCAATTTCGGCGCTGGCCTCAGAAATAATGAAGTATTTCTCGTTATCAGCGTCATAATATTTAATTTCATCGCCCAGATAAGCCCTGACCTTCACCAGATGATGAGGCCGTTCCTGTACTCTCACCTTAGAAACGGATTTCGTGTTTGCGATAACACGGGCAGTCATTTCATCAATCGTATCACCCTTTTCAACCAGCACTTTCCGGCCCGATTTAACGGTTTCAGCGGCTATCTTATTGATGAGAGGGCGGGGAAGGGCTGCATCGATCTCTTCAGAAGGAGGTGTTTTTTGCCCCTTCTTTATTTTAGCCACAGCAGAAGCCTGAACCTTCGTAAGGGTATCGCCGATTTTAGCCACAACTTTACGGCCGTCCTTCACTTCTTCATCAATAATCCGGCCGGCCAAATCATCAACCTTGGGTTCTACATAATGGAGTACATTCCGATAAGGAGTTTCCATAAACCCGTACTCATTCACTCGGGAATAAGCCGCTAAATGGACAACCAGACCAATATTCGGTCCTTCCGGAGTAGCAATAGGACAAAGGCGTCCGTAATGAGAAGTGTGCACATCACGAACATCAAACGAAGCCCGTTCGCGGGAAAGACCTCCTGGGCCCATAGCGGAAATACGGCGCTTGTGCGCCAGTTCTGCCAGCGGATTGGTCTGATCCATAAATTGAGAAAGCTGTGAACTGGCAAAAAACTCGCGAAGTGCAGCGGTAATCGGCCGGCAGTTAATCAGTTGAGTTGGCGTAACCGTTTCCAGATCCATCACTGTCATACGGTCTTTGGCAATACGGTCAGTCCGCATTAAACCAACCCGGAATTTATTCTGAACCAATTCGCCAACGCTCCGGATCCGGCGATTGCTCAAATGGTCAATATCATCCGCTTTTCCTTCGCCATTATTCAGTTCAATAAGATATTTAAGAATATTCACAAAATCATCAATCTGGAAAACGCGGTCTTTTGATTTAGTCCCCATCGAAGTGCCAAAGCGCTTATTGAGTTTATAGCGGGCCACCACCCCCATGTCGTAACGTTTAAAATCGAAAAACAGAGCATCGATGAGCTGTTTAGCGTTTTCAGGGGTTGCCAGATCACCAGGCCGGATCTTCCGGTAAATGCTCTGGTATGCGTCTTCAACAGTACGGGCATTATCTTTCTCTAAAGTCTGCTGGATAAAATCATTGTTGATGTCAACGTTGACGTCCTTAAAAGCATTGTGGATATCCGCATCTTTTTCAAAGCCAAAAATACGAAGAAGCTGGGTAACAGGAATTTTTCGTTTTCGGTCTATCTTAACAGTAATAATACCTTTTTTATCTGTTTCAATTTCAAGCCACGCTCCCCGTTTTGGAATAATTTTGGCATTATAGTATTTTGGCGCAGCAGAATTACGGGAATAAAAAACGCCGGGGCTTCGGACAATCTGGTTAACGACAACACGCTCAATCCCATTGATAATAAAGGTTCCTTTTTCAGTCATCAGAGGAATAGAGCCCAAAAACACATCCTGCTCCTTGATTTCACCGGTTTCTTTATTGATAAGCTGGACATGTGCCTTTAGCGCCGCTTCGAAACTGAGGTTTTTCCGCTTAGCGGTAATCGCGTCATATTTAGGTTTGTCTAGGGTGTGGCTGAGAAAATGAAGCTCCATCTTCTTACCGGAAAAATCAGTAATAGGAGACACTTCATCTAAAAGCTCTTTCATCCCGTCACTCAAAAACCACTGATAAGAATTGAGCTGAACCTCAATAAGCGGCGGTAATTTAAAGACATCCTGAGTTTCCGTAAAGTAATGTCTTCCGTTCACCACCTTAGTGGACTGAAGATTAAGCTTTGGAGCTGCTGTTTTATTAGCCATATTATTTAAAAGGAATAAATAGTAAGGTTAAGCCAGTGCGGAACAAAGACAGATAATAAAAAAGAATTGATTGCGGCAAACGCGAATCAATTCCCGGCATTTAAAATCTGATCTTGGACACGCCCATAAAACAATTGAGTTATTTGGCTTACTAATGACGTTAACTTGCACTAGTGCCTATATCCTCAACACAATCAGAGACACAAAATTAGCCTAGCTATTATAGACAAGGTGTCCGTGAAGTCAAATAGACAGGGAAAATTGAATTGACATAAAAATAAAATATCTTTTTTATATATTTTCTTTTTGCTTGTTTTTTCTTTTACCCCTTAATCTTTATCCCCCTATTTTCAATAAGGGGCCCCGCGCATGAGAAAAATCATTTCACATTAATACTTACAGTTCTCTCGACCTCATCATTCACTGCCTGGATCTGATGGTAACCCTTTGTAAGTGACCACATCACCGACCTCCCTTGTCCAATTTCCTGACCATCCACAAACCATTTAGCTTCATGGCTCGCTTCCAATTTAATGCGCTGATAACCGCTCGGCTTTAAAGGGTCAAACAAAAACACATCATTTGCAAAAGGAGAAAGGATTCGAAAATCATCCAAAACCTGAAGGCCCGATTCGCGAATCGGGCCTTCACCAATCGTTGCAAAAGGTAATTGAATAAAATCACCCATTGTCAGTTCCGTACCGGTTTCTTCGTGCAGCATATTCATAATTTTATTAAAGATCGGCCCAGCGCCTGAAATACCGGACACGCCTTCCATAACCGCGCCGCCGGAATTCCCCACCCAGACTCCTGCCACATAATCATCTGTGTAACCAATCGTCCAGTTGTCCCGGAAGTTACGGGTGGTTCCGGTCTTGGCCGCCACGGGAAAAGAGAATTTAAGAGGGTTTTCTTCCCCAAAAGCGGGAAGTCTGAGATCATTACTGCTGAGAATTGCCGAAATTTCCTTCGCCGTTTTAGGCTGTATAACCCGATGTTTTTCAGTCGGCTGATTGAGTAAAAACTGCAATTCAGCGCGTTCCCCGTTATTAGCAAAAACAGAATACGCATTAGCGAGTTCGGCAAGCCGGACTTCACCGCTCCCCAGAGCCAGCGAAAGGCCATAATAATCAGGATCTGAATTGTATGTAGTAATGCCAAAAGATTTCACAGCCGACAAAAACTTCTGAAGTCCGATTTGATCCAGAAGCTTAACAGCGGGAACATTCAGCGATTGAGCAAGCGCTTCGGCCAGAGTAACAGACCCGTGATACCGAAGATCATAGTTTTTGGGTGAATAAGGATGTCCGTCAGCCGTCTGGAACTGCACTGGCTCATCTACTATGACCGAATCAGGAGTAAAGCCGTTTTCAAAAGCAGTGGCATACAGCAAAGGTTTTATGCTGGAGCCGGGCTGCCTAAGCGCTGTCGCCACATTCACCTCCCCATCAATGGATTTATTTGAATAATCCGCGCTTCCCACCATCACGAGCACCTCACCGGTATGGGCGTCCAGGATAACCGCCGCCGCGTTTTCAATATTAAGGTGTGACAAAAAAGTGATATCCGATTCCAGAATCGTTTCAACTCTCTGCTGAAGCCCGTAATCCAAAGTTGTCTCAACCCGATTTTCCTCACCACAATTTGACCCACCATTTGACCCACCATTTGACCCACCATTTGACCCACAACTGGTAATTATATAGTCAACAAAATGAGGGGCTTTCTTGACCACATCTCCCCGGCGAAAAGTTAAACGTTCCTCGCGGGCAGAGTCATAAGTTTCCTGATCAATAACATGATTGTCCAACATAGCACCAAGCACTGATAGCTGTCTGGCTTTGGCCGCTTCAAAATCATGAAAAGGATTGAGGCGGTTAGGCGATTGAGGGAGTCCCGCCAGCAGAGCTGACTCTGCCAGATCAAGATTAACAGCCGATTTATTAAAATATTGCCGCGAAGCCGCTTCCACCCCATAAGCCAAACCCCCAAAATAAACCGTGTTCAGATAGAGCTCAAAAACCTCATCTTTAGAGAATTGTTTTGAAATCTTCAATGCGATAATAGTTTCTTTCAGTTTTTGGCGAAAAGTTCTTTCCTTATTAATCCCGATCAGATTGCGAACCAACTGCTGAGTAATGGTACTGCCGCCCGAAACGACCTCCCCTTCGGAAACATTCTGCCAGATCGCCCTGAAAATAGCTCTCAGGTCAACACCAGCATGTTCATAAAACCGCCTGTCCTCAATAGCAATAAAAGCATTTTTAAGGTTGTCCGGAATCTGCTCCAGGCTAAGAAAAGACTTTCGGCCCGAATCATCAAGCTGTTCGTATAAAAGTTCCCCATGCCGGTCATAAATCTTCAGGGTTTCAGAAGCATCGAGTGACTGAAAAGCATTCGGAACCGGATAAAAAACAAATCCGAAAAAAAGAATATTAAAAATGAGAAATAAAACGACAAGAGGAAAGATAAGTTTTTTCATAACAATAGTTTCCGGATAATCTACGTTATCGGTTTTATGAACAATCGGCAACTTATTATATGATCACCCACTTCCGGTTCACTTCGCGAACCACTCCTTTAAGCTGCAATCCGATAAACACTTCCGAAAGCTTCGCCACATTGTAGTGAGTTTCAACGGTCAGCTCATCAATCGATTTGCCTCCGTTCAGAATACACTCCAAAAGCTCAGACTCAATGGAAGAAAAGGAAACGGATTGCTGGTTTTGACGAGGTTCCATCTGGAAAACCTCAAGAATATGGTCAACCGATTCCACCAGTTGGGCCTCACCCCGGCGAATAAGATGGTTAGTGCCGCTTAAGCCTAATTTTGTAATATTATTGGGAATAGCAAACACTTCACGCCCCTGATCCAAAGCATAACGGGCCGTAATCAGCGCCCCTGATTTCACCCCGCCCTCCACAATCAGTACCCCCCGGGATAAGCCGGAAATGATTCGGTTCCGGGCGGGAAAATGATGCTTATGAGCAGGCGTCCCCAAAGGATATTCGGATACAATAGCCCCGCCCCGACTCAAAATCCGATCCGCAAGGCGTCGGTTTAATGAAGGGTAAATCCAGTCAACACCTGTACCCAGCACCGCAACCGTTTTGCCGTTGTTCTGCAACGTAACCTGATGCGCCAAAGCATCAATCCCCATCGCCAAACCGCTATTGATAACAAAACCATTCCGGACTAAATCAGTAACAAATTTTTCAGCTGCCATCGCGCCATAATCCGTGATCTGCCGGGTTCCGACCACACCAATTGATTTATGGAACGGGGGAAGCTTCCCGCGCACAAAAAGAAAAACAGGAGGATAGGGAATAGATTTAAGGAAGGAAGGGTACAAAGCATCATCAATGCATAAAACCTTTACTCCGTTATTTTCCAGCTGTTCAAGAAGCTGATGAAAATCAATGCCTTTGCGAAGATCGAACACGCGCTCCGCCTTTTCCTTGCCGAATCCCAGCTTTTCAAGAAAAGAAACGTCGATCTTTTTCCAGGCCGTTTCCAAATCCGTAAAGCGCCTCAAAACCGATTGATACTGTTTAAAGTTCAGAATTCCCCATTGGGCCCACATTAACAAAAATTCATCGTTCATAAAGTAAACAAATTATTATAATGATTTTTTGTTTTCAATTCAGAATATCTATTTTTTTGATTTTCAACATCCAATTCCCATTGCAAAGGATTACTGCGAATATAGTTGCGAATGTTATTTAATGATCCTTCATTGCGTACAATGTGGTCATAATAGGAACGTTGCCATTGAAAATATATTTTATTCTGCCAGCCATTAATCTTTCTTGTTACGGACGATTTGAAACCATGAATAATTTTGGGTATCAACATTTTTGTACGGTCGACTGCATTTCCATCACACTGTAGGGGACGCACATGTGCGTCCCCTACATGTGCGTCCCCTACATGTGCGTCCCCTACATGTGCGTCCCCTACGAATAACGGTTTCTTGATAATCAAAATCCCGTGCACATGGTTTGGCATCACAACCCATTCATCCAAAATGACATC
>CAZSOH010000003.1:0-14617 GCA_964608535.1 uncultured Candidatus Peribacteria bacterium | reverse complement strand
CGGCGATTTCATAATCTCCGCCCGGACTGACCGCGTAGTAATTATCGTGGTATCCGTTTTTATCGCCCAACGGAGGTGTAGTGGGCGTATTGTGCCGTTTTTTGAGCAAGCCGAGGTTCTTCCAGACACCCCAGCGTTTACGGAACAGGCTGAACGGCATATCGGTTAAATCGTGCTTCTCTTCGAGCGGCTTCATTGCCCCTTTGATGATTCCGTTTTCCTTCAGGGGTTCTTCCTCCAGGCTGATTTCCGGAGCGTATATTTTGACCCTGAACGGCTTGGTGTAACGTTTAAAATTCTCGTCCGCGATGTTGATCGCATCAATCAGACTCATGGTGAATTCTCTGGGCTCTTTCTGTGCGGCAATCGTGTGCTCCGTACTTTCTTTTTCAGGCTGTCCATCACGGTTTAAATCCCAGTAGTTTTTGTACGCGCCGGACAGGTCGGTATAAATATCTGCCGCGCTGATGGTGGCGTTTTTGTAAACCGGGAAGACAAAATCATTATCCTGCAGAATGTCGATAGGCGGCGCATTATCGACATAAATTTGAGGTGAAAGCAGCTGACTTCGGTTGTAATTGGCAAGCTGGCCCGCCCTTGTAAACCAGGTGGCTTTGATGTGATGGAAGCCGTTATCCATATTGAGCCGATAACCTGAACCATTGAGCTGATCGAAGTAAACGGCACGGTTCGCGCTTACGGTTATACCCAGATTTTTTCCATTTGAGCCGATGGTTCTGAATAGCACTTTATCCGCGTTCAAAATGTAACTTCTGGTTTCGATACCGAACCGTTCCCGAGCTTCCTTTTCGTCAATCAAAGAAGTGACCAATGTGCCGTAACTTACCGGAATATTGTTCACGGTTACCCGTGGTGTAGAACCGTCTTCTTCGGGTGGCAGCAGAATAATAGTTACATCCGGCAGGCCGTTGCTTTTCTGGTCAGCGTCGTACCCCACCAACGATCGTTCCAGTTCGATTCCGACACCGTAAAGGTCAGGATGACGAATCTCACTCCAGTCAAAACTGGCCGTGCCGCTTTCGGTTAAAGTGGTGGCCATCATGTTTACTGCTTCGCGTGGGGCTGTCCCGACGTTGTCGGGACGTGGGCCTGCTTCGCGTGGGGCCAATTGATTGAGGTCGAAGATGATGTTGGGGACGCGGGGTGCAATGTTTGTGGTGATATCAAGCGGCACGGAAAGATCGCGCTTCAGATACAAGTTTGGCCCGTCGCTGTACACCACGTTCGATTTGCCAGGAACGCGGGTGGGGATAAAGGCTGTTTTGCTGGTGGCAGGATTGTCGAAAGAAGGAATAAACTGAACTTGTGCGTCTGTTACAGGATCAATCAGGCAAGTTCCCACGCAGACCTGTGTTGAGTTTGCCGGAGCAGTGGTGGTTTGCGTCCCTCCAGTGTTTGCCTGCGCAGCAGACGAGACGGAAGCCTGGGAGACCGTACTGGGGATCACGGCCTGACTCAATTGTTTTGACTGAACCGGTTTTACTTCTGCCGTCGGCTCTGCCGAAATGGGTTCGGCTAAGCTTTGGATATACGCGTAAAGGTTTTCGGCGCTGGTATTTTCGACGGCCAGCTCGTCGTATTTCTGGCCGGCTTTCAGCGTCTGTTCTTTCATGGCTTTAACCTTTTCGACAATCGTCGAGGTTTCAGGCAATTTGTAATCAGGGACGCTGTACTCTTTTTTGAGAACCTTATAATCCACCGGTTCACTCGTGTTGATGTCATTTACTTTTTCAGAGAGCGCCTTAAACCGTTCGAAAAGCTGATCTTTTACTTCTGATGGGACAGAGGCGTGCTGACGGGTAACAGACGTCTGGCTGGCCTGCGGACTGGATTTCAGGACGGCCCGTACCCGGGAATCCTGATAAGCTTCATCAAAAGTCAGCCCCTCTTTATCCATCAGTTCTTTCGCTTTTTCCAGGGCCTTAATAATGTTTTTGACCCATTCAGGCGTTTTTTCATCTACGGCCGCTTTGGCGTTTTTGATGAGCTCATCAATATTGGTCGTTCCCTCGCTGAGCGATTTGTTGAAGCCGCGGCTGATATTCACAAAAATATTTTCCTGAATCCAGTCGCCGGCGTTCGCGCTTTGAATTTGCGCGCTGATCCATTGGGCTCCGCTGTTTGCCGCCGCTTCGCTCCAGATACGGGCTGTTTTGGCATCAATTTTAGTGGCCCAGTCGCGGTAATCGCTCATGGTCTCCGCCCATAACTGATTGACCTTTTCGGTGCCTTCGCCCATGATTTTTGTTGCTTCATTAGCCAGTTCCTGTAAATCATTTTCGGTTGAACGGAAGTATTTCTGATCAAATTCTTCAAGCGTCTGGCCGAGGTCACTGAGGCCTTTTTGGACTGAGTTTGCCCAGCCTTCTTCGACTTTGGAAACCGCGGTTTCAAGTCCTTTGCTGATTTTGTCAGACAGCTCATCAACTTTATCCAAAGCTTTCGCAATACCGTCAGCAATCGCGGAATCAAAAAGGTTCGACCAGTCGGTAGGGATTTCTTTGTTCCATTTTTCTGCCGCCTCATTGAGGGTTTCTGAAACTTCCTTGAGCCGCAGGCCGAGGTAGACTTTGGTTTCGATCCGGAGCTCATCGAATCCGATGTCAGGCCCGGTGATATCACCGATTTTTACCTGTAACATATCGAGCGGCGTCAGGTAAGCGGGGCGGTTGGTGAGGAGGACGGCGTGGTCTCCCAGATAGCCTTCCGGCACAGGGCTGAAGGACTTTTTGATCATGCACCAGATCTGCAGAAGAAGTTCGAGGATCTGGATAATGGCTTCAAAATCTTTGCCGATATCGGGCAGTTTAGGTGGGGGTGGGAGGGTGGGGAGTTTGATGGTGGGAACAGCCGGAAGCGGCGGTAATTTAGGAAGCTCCGGCAGGCTTGGGAGGACCGGGAGCGCCGGGATCTGGGCGGCCAGCTGAAGATCGGTGAGATCGGGCAGATCGGGGAACGGGATGCGCGGGATGCGCGGTAATTTGATCGGCTGTCCGATGAGATTGATGACCGGAAGTTCCAGATTCACCTCAGCTTCAAAGTCGGAAAGGTCAACGACCAGATCGGGCCATTTGGGGAATTTGATAATCGGGATTTCAGGGATCACCAAACCAAGGAGCATATACCAGCCAAAATTTCCGAGACGATCATTGGTGCAAATGTCACAATTGTCTTCGAAATTGACGAAAATATCCACCAGCTTTTTAAGGTTTTTAGCGATATTGATGATCGTGTAATACACTTCCGCGTAACCGATAATCTGATCCTGAATCGTGAGAAGCCAGCCGCCCAGCATGGTGCTGAAATTTTCGAGAATCCCGGCGGTCTGGCTCAGGTATTGGGCCGTCTGGCGGTACATCAGAATGACATCCCGCGGGAATTTCATGTACGACTGGAGGACTTCGATGTTCTTTTCGATGCTCTTGATGAAGGTATCGATATCGACCACAAAAACATTCAGGACTTTGGAAAGAATACATGCTTTGGTGGTCTGGTTTGGATCGGGACATTTGTATTTCTGGAGGAGATCCCGGTACTTTTCGACCTGTTTGGTGTAGTAGAGTTTCGCGTCTTCAAAATCCCGGATCACGTCCTGAAGCTGAGCGTAAGAAATGTAGGGGATTTTGAGGTCGACCGGCTGCTCATTGAGGTTGATGTATGGAATATTATTGACGATGGCGTAGAGGTCTTCGATCGTATTGGTGTTAAAGCCTTTGATCTGGGTTTCGATGTCTTTGTAGCTATCTATAAAACCTTTGCTGGCTCCTTTTTTCTCTCTGAACCCGTCGGCGATGTTTTGGCCGATTCCTACCACACCGCTGCCTACAGTGGCCGCTTGTTTGTCGAGGCCCGAGATATTGTTCCGCCAGGCCGTGGTGAGTTTGTTGAACTCTGTCCAGTCGCTGGAGAACATAGCCGGAATATCGGGCAAAATGACCCTGAGCTGAGGTAAGGTGAGGAGTTTATTAAAGATTTCCAGCATCTGCCTGTCGAGCCAGCTGCTGATCTTACCGCCGATGGAATCGTAACTGCCCAGATGGCGATTTGAAAAACTTTTGGTCGGCGGTTCGAATTTCATTGATTTGCCTAGATTTACTGCCAAGCCGACCTCGAGACCGCCTGCCGTGCCGCCCTGAGCTTTATCTTTCTGTTCCAGCTCGACAGGTAAGCCGGAATTATTGACGGCGGCGATACCGGAGTTGACATCGCTAACCACCGAATTGGCGGCTTCCAGCGCGGCGGTAATTCCTTTTTCGATCACCTTACACTGCGGCATTTCGCTCATCGGCAAAGCAAAGGTCATGCAGTTGCCAATAGGGGGCGGATAGGGAATAGGGATGAGGGGTGGAGGCACAGGTGAGCCCGGCGGAAACGGCCCCCAGCACATAGCGATACTCATGCCGCCCGTGAGGGTGGGAATGGTGTAAAGCCGGATCATCGACATGATGGGTCCCGGGATTTCGGCGGCTCCAAGAGGGGTGGGCGCCACGCCAAAGAATGATGGAACCGGAAGCGGTCCGATGGGGGTAATGAGCGTGGCCGGGAAAGCAAGGAGCGGCATGGCGAAGGGGATGGTTTTGGGCGCTAAAAAGGCCATATTGAATGGCATCGGGAAGCACCCGCCCCCCATACAAGTCAGGTTGCTGATTGAGTCCCCCAGATCTTTCAGCGTGTCACTGGCACACTTCTCAGGATTTTTGGCGCATTCTTCCGGCGTGGGGGCTGCAGGAGCGCCGGAAGGGTCGATTTTGCATTGTTTCAGGTCGCTCTGAACTTTGTCGATTCCTGTTTTTTTCATTGCGCCTTCAAGCGCTTTCAGATCGACTTTATCTGTTGGCTTCAAACTGCTCAGTTTGTTGAGTTCCGCGATGCCCTCCAGGTGTTTTTTGACAGCGGCGGAAACACCGGGATCTTCTTCTTTCTGCGTTGAAGCGACCTTGTAAGTTCGTGGCGCAACCGTATAGTGAGCGACCAGCTGACCGGTGTTATTGTAAGGCGGAGAGACGAGAATATCTTTAAAGCCGTCAAGCGGTACCGCGGCGTTTACTTTGGTTTTCGCGTCGATCTGTTTGATCATCACCGCGGCTTTTGGTGTGTGTTTTACCTGAACGTCGTAGCTGATGATTACCTTTTTGCCCGCCTGGAGATTTAAGTTACCGATAAACAAATAGACACCGTTGGGCTGTGCATCGATTCCCCCACAGCCCGGCCCTTCGCATTTGACGGATTTTTCATCAAGCGACAGGGCGTCAGGGATGGTGTCTGCCAACACAAATTGGCCAACATTTTTGCTGGCCATCAGCTCAATTTTATACTGTAACATTTCCTGCAAATCCAGGTCTTTGGCGCCAGGGCGATTTTTGTTGCTGACGGCCTTTTTGACTGTGAAATACTGGCCGTTATGGAAGGCTGAATTATTGATCTCAAAATCTGAAAGCGGGGCAAAATAAGTTTCAGATTCGCCCCCTTCTTTCCAGGGAAGTTTTGGGGAACCGGAACCTGTTTCCACGGCCGTCTGGGCGGCCTTTCGTTGTTCCGCGACAAAAGCGGCTGCCTCAGATTCACTGATGTCTTTTGAGGTATCTTTGCCGGCAAAGCTGCTGAGGGCAGCGGTATCGACGGCGGGCTGGGTAGGAAGGGTGAGGCCGAATACATTGTTTCCGGTTGAGGGACCGGTTGCCTGCCCGGATGACCCGGTCGGACGGGAGGGACCATTGTTTGCCGATTGGGGTTCGGGGATGTTGGGGTAGCGGAGTTTGAGGTCGTTTTTGAGGTTTGTATCGGTTTTTATACTGAAGCCGTAATTGCCGATCAGCTGGCCGTTTTCCGGGATCTGGTTATTCTTGTTATAGAAAATCCGGATGTCGCCGCGGCTGTCGAGCGTGACCAGATCCTCAAAGCCATCGGCGTCCATATCTGCCTTAGAAAGCTGATAGAGCTGTTTGCCGACTTTCAGCTGCTGGTTTGTCCGCGTGATGACTTCGTGGTCGTTGTGGAGGATGGCGAGCCGCCCTTCCTGAGTGGCCACCAAAAGGTCATCATATCCATCGTTTTTAAAGTCGAAAGACGTGGCGGTGAGCACCCCATCGGCCAGAAAGGCAATGTCGCCGCGGTCCCGATAAACGGGGTCGGTATGGCCGCCTTCCAGCAGGCGGATCCTGCCGTCTTTGAGAACCGCGGCAATGTCTTCGATGCCGTCATTGTTGTAATCGAAATTGGTGAGGGCAACAATGTCACTTTCCTCAGCGTCCTGATAGATCTGCCGGCCGATTGTGTCATCGTAATTGAGGCTTGAGGCAGAGGTGTTGGTGAGGCTAATGGTCGGATCGCCGAGAAGCACAGCATTGTATGGCAAATTCCACATCACCGCTTCGCCAATGGGACTGCCGCCACCAAACCGATGGATGTATTTACTATCTGACTCGAATCCGAAATTTTCGTTCAGCTTTTTTTCTTCCGCAACTTCAGCTTCGGGATTAAAGAGCACGAGACCCGTCGGATCACTCACACTATTTCCCGTAAAGAGCTTCCTGAACTTGAGCGCCGGATCAATGATAAAATCTTTTTCACGCAGCGCTCTCGGTTTGTAATCCAGATAGAATCGGCCAATTTCATTTTTCAGTTCATCTTCAAGGATTAATTCTGTCATTGCCTGAGCGGATTCGGTGTCCATAGACAATCTGAGGCTGATGTCATGGAAAGTGAGTTTATTCTTTTCAAGGGTCAGGACTTTATCATCATTACGATTGTAAAGTTCGAATTTTGAGTTGTCCGTTCGGGTTTTATAACTATCGTCTGTCAGGCCGAAATAGATGACGTCTTCTTTGGCGGAACGACTGTCTGTCCATTCTCCGACGGAGCTGAAATCGAGCGGTAACGTTGTGCCGACAATTGATTTCAGGGTTTGTTTGTCGATGACTTCCAGACTAATCCGATCATTTAAGTTTTCGACTATAAATTGCTGGTTCGAACTGGAAGGCGTTATTTTGTAGTTGGGCCCGATGGTCAGTTCCGGTGTTTTTTGCGGCGCTTCGAGGAAAGAGAAGACCGCTTCCGTTTTTCCTTCAAACAAATGTACACCGCCAAAGTAATTTTCCTCCATAAAGTTGCCTGCCGGGAAGCCGACAAAGGATGCAAAAAGGCTCTGCGGGAAGGTTTTTGACCATTCATCTTCTGTCACTTTAGCGACAATGGGGATTGCGGCTGTACCTGGCGATAAGGTGGCGTGGGATACAATCACATTCAGCTGCCCGGTTTCTTTCCCGACTTTTACGGTCATCATCCCTTTTCCGTTCGCGATGGGGATTGGGTCGATATCGACCGTGCCGTACTTTTTAAATTTTTCGGTCACTTTCGCGGTCACCGTGCCGCTGAAGTCTTTTGAAGTGACGCCGAAAATGTCGGTGATACGGATCGGTACTTTTACGGTTCCGCCGACCGGCAAATCTTTTGGGGCGTCGATTACGACTTTGAACGGATCATTGATGATGGCCGGCACTTTAATGATCTCGCTGGTGTAAACCGGGTGCTGGGCCCGGATTTGGATATTGACGCCGGCCGGGTTGGGGAAGAAGCGGGTTTCGCCTTTGCCGTTTTGGATTTTAACCAGGCTTGGGGCAAATTTCCCGTCCGCGGGATTCAGGGTGGATACCCCCACCTTAGTGTCGATGTCCGTGACTGCTTTCCCGTTTAAATCGACTAAATTCGCGGTTACTTTGTAACTCGGCTTGCCCGTCTCCCGCTCGTAAGTCAGTTTTACTTTTATGCCATCAACAACATTGACCGGGATGGTTTTGCTGAGACTTCCGAGGGATACTTTCAGATTCGTTTTTCCGGATTTTTTGAGGGCGGTCATAAGCCCTTTTTCTGTGCCGGTGAATACGTTCCGGCTGTTTTTGTCGAAACTGACCAGACCGTTGTCTGCCGTAAAAGTGAGTGGATCGGGGATATAGCCGACGACCCGTTCACCTTTCTGGTTGAGGACTTTAATTCTGACGGGCGTATTTTCGCCTTGTACCAGGGTTTTTTTATCGACCATGACTTCGAGACTGGCGGGCTGGTCTACTTTATTTTCTGCCGGATTTTCCAGTTTATCAAAGACTTTATCTTCCGGTTGAGGCTCCGGAGGCGGCAAGGGTTTGCTGTAAGAATCATCCAGACTGACCAAATCGGAGAGTTTCAGGATCTCTTCAGGAATCCAGCAGCCGATGACATTTGGCAGCCATTCCCAGATTTCAACTCCGTCATTGCCGCCGCAGCTGAAGAGCTTTGTTTCTTTGCCGCTTCCCGTTCCGTCGGCTGGATTTTCGGTACCGGCGTTTTTCTGCGCGTCCTCCAGCGTTTTTCTGGCCGCGTTTAGTTCGGGGTCTTCAAGGTCTTTCTCTGATAGTTTCGCGCGATTGATCGCGAATTCAAAACCTTTCTCGTCCCCGTCGGCATTCACATGTAAAACTTCGTAACCTTCTGGTTTTGTCACAGGTGATAGGGCTGTTTTGTCCGGCACCGGCATAAAGCTGTTTTTGTCGAGATATTTTTCGAGGATCAGCTGATGTTTTTGGTCGATACCCAATTGCCTCCAGAGAATGGGCTCAGTGAGGTCGGCGTTATTGAGGAAGAAATTGGTTATAACATTTTTCTCGGAACCGAGCAGAGCATTGAGCTCCGCGTCTTTCTGTTTTACCAGCGCCAGAAGGCTGTCCGTGATTTCTTTTGGATTATTTCCCTGCACGCGGAACAGATCGGGATAAGTGTAAGCATGGCGCTGCCCGCTTTTGTAAAATTCCACATAACGGATACCGTCGCTGGGGACCGCCCGGGTGACCTGAGCGCTGCAGGTCTGACCGATGGTCAGGTCGGTGGGTTCAACATGTCTGACCATGGTTTTGATCGGCTTCTGGGCCGCGGAGATACTGACGCCAATCGTATCGCCGGAACCATCTACAAAACTGGTGGAGTGGTTTAGGCCGGACTTCAGGAAAAGATGGAGGATGCGGTTGAGGCGAAGATGGGCAATGTTTTTTGAATAGTCTGCCAGCTCCGCGTCTTCTTTTTTGGTGAGATCAAGCTGAATAGAGCCGTTATTTACGAGATATTTAAACCAGTCGTTGACGGCCTCATCCAGATAGGTGTCCGGGGCGATCCCCAGCGGAGCGCTGCATGCCAGCGGAACACTGGAGTTACAATACGCTTTTTGCTTAAAGATACCGTTGTCGCTGTACAGGCCAAAATTGGGAACTTTGTCCGGCAAAAAGCTTTCATCCTCCAGCTCACACTGATCCTCTTCCAGTTTCAGACTTTGCGAGGGCGCCGGGGTTTTCGAATCATAAAAAGCGAAACCCAATTCGAACGAACCCGCGATATCGTAAACCGGACTAATGGCCGCTTTGGGGTCGCAATGCTCCGGGCCAAGATGGATATTGGCATTGTCCTGGTCGATTTTGACGGAATTATTGGCCACGCAGCCTCCATAGCGGTTATATTCCTGTTTTTCGGTGAGTTTGGAAGTATCTCCTTCTGCCGGAATGATGGCGGAATCAGGATTAAACGTGCGGTTTGCCTCCACCCGGACGGAATTGTTTTCGAGAATCGGAACGCCCTGCGGGCGGGTCTGCCCGCGCATCAGGCCGCACTGGCCGGCGCTGACGAAATCGGCATCCGCTACTTTTTTCCCGTCAATATAACCGAACAGGTTAAAAGTTGCTTCCATCTTCAGCTGGACGGTTGTGATGACGTTAGTAGTTTCCTGGACCTTGTCGATTTCGCTGTTGATCAGCTTTTCCAGTTCGATGGATTTGCTGGTGAGCATCGTCTTCATGTATTCATCCCGCAAGGTGATGAGGGAGGCGAGCGTGTCGTATTCTTTTTCACTCCATCGGCCTGTTCCGGCAATCTTGGCATTCAGGCGGCCCAGATAAGTCTGGAGGGCTCCCGCAAAATTTTTGGAGAACTTTTTGATCACCAGATCAACTCCGCTGCCGATCATGTTGCTGATGGACTGGTCGTCAATGAGCGCTTTACGATCTTCCGGCGCCTTGTCCGGTTCGGTTTCTGCTGCGATTTCGTCTACGATCGTTTTGAGCAGGTTTTTGGTAAAACGGTGAAAGGCAAATTCTTCCGCGTACTTCATGCCCCGCTTGTAATTGCTGTAATCGAGACGGTTGAGCTTCTTTTCGACCGCCGGGAAGTTGTAATAAAGCATCCTTTTTTCAAAATCAGCGTACCCCCCCTGATTATTAGAGTACTGATTATTTTTATCGAAATAATCCGCAAGCTGCTGGCGGCGCTCTGAGTCGTTTTTTGATGGCGGAGAAATGACCCCGTGCCACACTTCGGGCGTTGGCTTGAGGGCATTTTCGTTGAGTTCAAAATGCCCGGTGCGGTGATTGTAGATGTAACGTTTCCGATAAAAATCGGTGTAAGGGTAAAGACTTGGGGAGGTTTCCCCATCTTTGTCGTAAACGACCGGTGTTGGAATATCTCCGACCAGCACAATTCCTTTAAGCTGATTGTCATCTTCTTTTTTGCTGTCGTCATTGATTTTGCTGGAATCCAGCATGTCGCTATCTGCCCCTTCGTAATACAGTTTTTCGAGGACCGTACTGATCTTCTGGGTGGATTCATTGGGATCCACACCGATGACGATGGCGCGGGTGTGAGGGAGGCGCTTCTGGACATTCTCGGCGTATGAAAAGATGTGTTCACGGAGCGTAAAATTTGCGGTTTCAGTTTTGTATTTTGCTTTATCGTCGAGTAAATCATTTTCAACCAGAATGGCGACGATGCCCAATTCGGCATGAGGGGGGCTGGTCACTTTTCTGACCAGATTTGCCAGTGTGCCTGCCACTGAGCTTTGGGCGTGGGCCTCAGGCGCATCAAACAAGTGCAAATTCAGATCGGAACCGACCTGATTTCCCATCATGACCGCAATAATTAACCCGGCGATGAAACGTTTTATTCGTTTTATTTTTATTTTTTAGAGATAATACGCCGATTTTAATTCTATCAAAAAGCACCCAACCTCCAAAGGGAAAATGGGGTTTTTGTAATATATTAATAAAGTTTATATATAATTACTAAACTCTAAGTAAGGGACTATAGGTCGTCTATCAGACATTCTCCGGTCATTTCAGCGGGTTTTTCGAGGCCGATGAGTTTGAGGATGGTGGGGGCGATGTCCTGAAGGCCGCCATCGTGAACCTGATGGATTTTATTTTCGGGACCAATAGCCATGAAGCCGACGGGGTTCATGGAATGGGCGGGTTTTTGGGAACCGTCCGGATATAGCATGTCGTCGCAATTGCCGTGATCCGCGGTGATGAGGATGGTATAGCCATATTTTTGGGCCTGCTCGTGCAGTTTGCCGAGACTTTCGTCGAGGACTTCGACCGCTTTTACCGCCGCTTCTAAACTGCCGGAATGGCCTACCAAGTCGCCATTGGCGTAATTGACGATGATGACCTGGTGGTGGGAATCGTGCATGGCCAGCAGGACTTTTTCGGTGACTTCAGGGGCTGACATTTCCGGCTTTTCGGCGTAGCTGGGCACTTTGGGCGAATGGACAAGAATGCGGTCTTCGAGGGGGACGTGGTGTTCGATCTGAGAATTGAAAAAGAAGGTGACGTGAGCGTATTTTTCGGTTTCCGCGACCCGCAATTGAGGAATAGCATTTTTGGAGAGTACGTGGGCGAGATTGTTTTCAATGGCTGGAACAGTAAAAGCCACCGGAGCGATTTCGGAATAGGGCCCCATGCAGACAAAATGGATATCGCCGACGGTTTTTGGAAATTCTTTGAAATCAGGGTCAGTGAAAGCGTCTGTGAGCTGCTGGGTGCGGTCGGTGCGGTAGTTGAAAAAGATCAACGCGTCATGGGTTTCAACGAGCCCGTTTTTATCGAGCAAAATGGGGGGCAGGTAATAATCGGTTAGTTTGCTGTCTTTTTCGTAAAAATGATCGACTGCTTTGTATACATCATCAAAAGCCTCTCCTTTTCCTTCGGTGAGCAGGCGATAGCCTTCGGCGGTACGGTCAAAATTGCGGTCACGGTCCATGGAATAATACCTGCCGATTAAAGTGGCGATTTTTCCGACACCAATTTCGTCGATTTTATCCTGTAACATTTTCAGGAAATTTTTGACGGAGCGTTCGGCCACATCACGCCCATCGGCAATGCAGTGAATATAGACGTCCTCAAGACCTTCTTTTTTGGCCCATTCAAGGAGTGAGAAAAGGTGGTTGATGTGAGAGTGTACGCCTTCATCAGAAATCATCCCCATCAGGTGTAACTTTTTGTTACTTTTTTTGGCGTAATGGTAAGCACTTTTCAAAGCTTCATTTTCATAAAAAGAACCGTCTTTGATTGCCCGGTTGATGGCGAGCAAAAACTGTGGGACGATCCGGCCCGCCCCCATGGTGAAATGGCCGACTTCGGAGCCTCCCATCGCGCCCTCAATTAATCCGACTGCTTCGCCGGTGCATTGCAGAATGCTGTGAGGGTACTCATTTCGGAATTTATCGAAATGGGGCGTTTTAGCTAGTGAAATGGCGTTTCCCGGACCAGCCGGAGCTTCGCCGAATCCGTCTAAAATAACAAGGAGGACTTTTCGATCCATTTTTTCCAGTTGTAAGTTGTAAGTTGTAAGTTGTAAGTGCTGAATCACACATAGCTTACACCCTATAATTTACCACTTACTCCTTACAAATGCGAGCACGCAAAAAAATAATCTACTTTCCGAATTAATTTGCCTAAGGCCTTAAAAAGTGCTAGGATATAAAAATCCACCTCCTAAGTAGAATTGCCTCTCTTTTATGGAAAAGGACATTACCATTGACGGGGTTATCAAACGGGCAAAAAAATATTTGCCTGATTTGGATGAGCACCGGGTAAAACATGCGTATGAATTTGCCAGTAAAGCCCATGAGGGGCAGATGCGATGTTCAGGGAAACCCTATATTTATCATCCTCTGGCAGTGGCTGACATTTTAGTTGACCTGAAACCGGATGAGGATTCGCTTATTGCCGGGCTGCTGCATGATGTACTGGAAGATACGCCAATTGGACTGGAGGCAATTAAAAAAGATTTTGGCGAAGACGTGATTCCTCTCTTAAAAGGACTCCAGAAATTAAGCAAAGTCCATTATCGGGGCCGTGAACGTCAGATTGAGAATTTGAGAAAAATGTTTTTAGCGATGGCTAAAGACATCCGGGTGATTTTGGTAAAACTGGCTGACCGGCTTCACAATATGCGGACGCTTGGTTATCTGGATCGGGAAGATAAAATAAAAAGAATTGCTGAAGAGACTTTGAGCATTTATTCACCGATTGCCGCGCGTTTAGGTATCTATAAGATCAAAAATGAACTGGATGAGCTTTGCTTCAAATATCTTCATCCAAAGGATTATGAGCGGCTTTCCAAAGAGCTGAATGACATGATCGGTCAGCAGAATAATACGATCAAAAATAGTAAGCAGATTTTGCAAAAAGTACTCAAAAAATCCGGCATCAAAGCTGAAATCGAAGGCCGCCTGAAGAACCCTTACAGTATTTTTAAGAAGCTTCGGAAAAAAGATAAAAATTATGTATCTGAAATTTATGATGTTTTTGCTCTCAGGATTATTGTGGAGACGGAAGCTGAGTGTTATCAGGTATTAGGTCTGGTTCACAAGAACTGGACACCGCTTTCGAGGCGTTTTAAGGATTATATCGCGGTAGAAAAAAGTAATGGGTATCAAAGTCTTCACACGACCCTCATCGGTCTTTGCCCTAAGCTCCATAATCAGCCGATTGAGCTGCAGATACGAACGAAAGATATGAATGAAGTGGCCGAATACGGTATCGCCGCCCACTGGCATTACAAAGAAACTGAAAAATCAGCGGCACCTAGCGAACAGCGTCTGCAATGGGTCCAAAGTCTGGTAGAGCTTCATGAGAATTTAAAAAGCAATTCGGAGTTTATTGAAAGTTTAAGCGTGGATATTTTCCATGACCGTATTTTTGTGATGACTCCCAAAGGGGATGTGCTTGATTTGCCTTTCGGCGCCACTCCGGTTGACTTTGCTTATGGAATCCACACCAGTGTCGGTCACCGATGCCGGGGGGCAAAGGTGAATGGGCGGATTGTGCCGCTTGATTATAAGCTGAAAAACAGTCAGGTTGTTGAAATTATTACCGGGAATGCGGAACAGCCCAATCGGTACTGGCTTTCTTTTATCGCTACTTCGAGTGCCAAATCCAGAATCAAGCAGTGGTTTAATACTCAGGATCGCGACAAGATTATAAAAATGGGTAAAGAGCTGATCAATAAGAAGCTGAAGCAGCTCAATCAGCCCTTATTAGACCCAAATCTGACTTTATTTAAGGTTTATGCCGGAGAACGGCTATCTATTCGTGAGCGTGAAAATTTGGTTGAACGGATTGGAAATGGTTCACTCAATACCCACGATGTCCTTAAAAAAGTTCCTACAGTTCACGCGGTCCTGAAAGAGCGGACACAGCAGGAAATTGCAAAAGAAGTGCTCTCTGAGAATGTTAATTTTGAAGAGAAAAAACCTGAAATTTTAATTACGGGGGAAAAGGGCCATAAAACCCTGATTGCCTCA
>CAZSOH010000002.1:0-15554 GCA_964608535.1 uncultured Candidatus Peribacteria bacterium | reverse complement strand
CCGGCTGGAAAGGAGGAAAAAAGCTATTTGGCTGGGGAAAAAGAAAAGCGGGATTGGCGCCAACTCCTAAGAAAACCGAAGAGGCCGATTCCGACAAAACCAAAAAACAATCTAAACAAAAAGAATAAATATGAATCATTCGACCTTTGATCTCTCCGAATACATTAGCTCAATAATGAGCAAATTACCTGAAAGCCAGCAGACTGATGAGCTTTATAAAATGATTGAACGGCACACTGCAAGGATAATTGTAGAAAATATCAGGAATTTTATGACATATGAAGATCTAATGAATTTAATGGAGCAGGTTGAAAAAAATGATGAAAAGGCAAACACAATCATGACCGGATATATCAATCGTTACCCCAAACTAAAGGAACAACTTGATGCAGAGCTAAGTCATTTTGAAAATTTAACAGCTTCGTTTATTTAAATGCCAACAAGACCCCCCTCATCACCGGAAGGGAACGAAAATCTTAAAAGCAGTATGGAAGAAGTATGCGACCTCCTTAAGGAAAAGGGGCGTATAGGGCTGAATGAACTAACCATAGAAGCGCAGGAAGCGCTTAAAAACAATGAGGTCAGTGTCGAAGTTCTGAATATGATTGCTTTTGAACACACCGACAATCCCCTGATTTTAACCGCAAAAACAGGGCTGTCGAATGAAACCGTCAACAAAACCGTTCAGGCTCTTTTTGAACTGGGCTACATAGAACGAAAAATGGGCGAAAGCTCAACGCTAAAACTCCCTTTGAATAAAGAGGTTGAAAGAACCAGATTAATAATTCAGTCAAGAGTAAAGCGGGCTGCGAACCAGCATCGTGTCAGGACATTAACCGAAAAAGCGCCAGGCGCCACCAATGAAACACTCAGCCTATACCCATCTTACGGATCACTCCAAAGGCGAAAGCGCCCTGACTCAATTGCTGACCTAAAAGCGCTCTATCTTGACTACAGCATATTATTAGCCACGATTCAGAATGAATTTGCCAAAGCTATTGAAAAAGTTAATAGCGAACCGGCCAAAGCTGACGCCTTAAAACAGCATCTAAAAAATATTGAAGATGACATCGGCGCGATTCAGCTAGATATGATTGAAGCGCTCACCAAACTCTATGAAAGCGATGAGGTTCGGCAACAAAATAAATATATAGATACATATAAAGGAATGGGGACGAATGAATTACAGGAAGAGCTAAACGAACTACACGCCCAGTTAGGCCATCTGCAGAATATACCATTCTCAATTGACCCCATATTTAGCCCGCAAATAGAATATCATTTGCGCAAACTCATTGAATTAAACTTGCGAATTCAAATGATTGAAAGGTATATTAATGATCCTGATGAAGAAGTTGTCAATCAGGAACCGCCTGACACACCCCAGACTGCTGCCAATCCTGAGCCCGAAAGGCGAACAGGAAATAGCGGAGGAAATGGCGGCGAAGGCGGAGAACCCCCTCGTGACATTGAAGACTTCACTGACATATTATCCGAACCCGATGAAGCTATGAGCATTGAAGATCTGGAAAGAGAAGCAATGGAAGAGCCACAAAAACCTCAGGTGCGACAATTACCGCCCGAAGAACGGGCGCAGCAAACGGAACAGGCGCAGGAAGACGCAGCCCGCTTTTCAAGACGCCGGATGCTGGGACTATTAGCAATTGGAGGCGCCGCCCTGATAGGAGGAGGGGGTATGCTTGCCCATAAAGCGCTTAATCCGGATACCGGATCAGTTGATATTGATTTTCCCGATGGCAAAAAAAGTTCGAAAGAAAACATTTCATCTTCCTCTATCGAATATAAGGGGGTAACACTGACCGTGGTTCCCCCCAGACATGAACCCGACAAACTGCCAGCGCTCCAAAAAAGACTTCTCAAAAAAGAAGGGGCTAAATTTGATAAATACACAGGAAACGTTGTTTACGGTATCAATGCAAAAAGACTTATCGAAGAGCCCCTGGTCAAGTTCATGCATCCGATGAGAAAGACTAAAGGGCGAAAAACAGTAGTCGAAAAAGATGAACTGATCCTAAAAATTAGCGTTGCAAAAAGATTAATCGACGCGCAAAAAGACTTAGGAAAAGACATTGTGATCATTGAAGGATTTAGACCCAATGAAACTCAAAATAAATGGTATCAGAGAAAAATCCGTGAAGGCAGGGATTACGCGGTGGCAAAGCCAGGTTCCAGTTCTCATGAAAATGGACAGGCAGTCGACGTAATGAACAGAGGGGAAGCCAGGGACGCTTTGATAAGACACGGCCTCTTAGATGCCGCTCCTCATGATCCTCCTCATTTTGCCCGATACAAATACCCATTTACTTCGGGGGATTATGAAAGATCAAAAGAAAACGATGCGTTTGCCAAATCACCAAAATATAAAAAATGGCTGAAAAGGAGATATAGCGCAACAAAAAGCTACATAAGAGCAAAAGGACGCGCCCTGAAAAGATGGTGGAAAAGTCTATAAAATAAGATAATCCGAAAAATCCCAAATAATTTGGTGTAAAGTTGGTTAAAATTTACACCATTTTTCAACGTATTAGTCAAGCATACACACTGGCTATTTCCCTTAAAATTTGGTATAATATAAAGATTAATTATGCCCGAATGGACATTGATAAAAACCAAAACAGAGCTGATAAATGGCTGGAAGTTGAAAACCGCGTTGTTTACAAATATTCAAGCGCGCCCGAAAAACCAGCGCCTGGCTCCGAAGTTCTGAGCAAACACGAAGCGCTGATCAAGGCTATTGAACGAAATATTTCACTCAACCCAAAGCGCTATAAACAGTTCGAAAAAGGAAAAGTAGCCCGGGCTTTGCTTCTGGCAATTTTAAAAAAACGGGCTAAACTTCACCCCGATAACATCAGCGGCCTGACAAAAAATAATCCAAACCTGGACTTAATCGCGCTCACGAACAGCAACAACGAAAAAGTACTCAAAGAGGCAGAAATAGCCGACCGGAAAATTCGGGTAATGCGCGGAGAATACGCCGCCAAAGCAAACGACATTTACAACAGCAAGCTTAAAAGCTTCAATGCTGATTTTTTTGGCAAGCCTCAAAAAGCATGGCCAAATATCGAAACCGAAAAGGGAAAGATTGATATCAATGGCTACCTGAAAGGTAAAGGGAAAAATAATCTGACTAAAAATCCTTTTGCAGGCTATGTGCAATCTGCTGGCTTCAGAAATATGAATCGCTTCTTCCAGTCCATTCAGAAAAAAGAAGCAATAAAACCCGAAGATCTGACAAGCTTTAAAAGCGCTTCAGCTGAACTCAGGCTCGCCTTCCCAATGGTGACAAAGTCGATTCAGGTAGAAAAAGAAAACATCGGACTTATCAAAAATATTCTTGTACAGCTTGACCCAAAAAAGAACACGGAAGCCCAAAAATATTTAGAATTCCTCGTAAACAAAAGAATGCCGGCCCTGATGGCTTATAAGCAATACCTGGAGGCCGTCAACCAGTACTTTGCAATACTTGAATACACCGAATACGAAAATCTGGCTAAAAACAAGGCCACAAAAATAGACATGAGGGCTAAAAAAGGAGCCTACAAATTGGAAGACTACTTTAAAAGTCCTGGTGATTATCTCGCCGCCCTAACAGCCATCGGTAAGGTAACGGCAGGATTGAATAGACCTCCAAAAACCGTTTCAGTAGCCTCAAACATGAATGGTTTACTCGCTCATAACGCGAGCGATTTAAGACAATACCTTGTTCGGCAGGACCCTCTTAATAAAATCAATGGCCTCATCAACCTTAACGTTTTCCGCCTGGATGCCAACCTGCCCGGAGCAACGACTAAAAAAAGTAAAAAACTCAGAAACGCGGCAGGCAAGCCCGTAGAAATCGCGACCTCAACCCCCCTCACTAAAGCGCGGAACAATTTAGATAAAAATGGAATCCGGCTAGTCCAGCCGAGTATTCAGGAGGCAATAGATTTCAAAGGCCTCAACAGCGTATTGGCAGACACTTCCGAAGGAGCTCTGAGAAGCCTCAACACACTGGATGTTCAAAGCTACATCAACGACCTGAACGAACACAGCAACCAGCTTTTATTTTCAGTTTCAATCGACTCCAGCAATATCAATGTACTGAACAGCGCAATCATCAAATTGGTTCAAAAAACGAAAAAGACCGCCGCTGAAACCAAGCTCTACAACAATCTAATTCTGGTGCATGACATTTTAGTGATGCGCCGGCAATATTACAAAAACCTGCAAAGGGCTGTAGACAGTAAAATCGGCGTGCTCCATGGCATGATCAACCAAAAAAATGCCCTGGAAGGCAAAACAGATAAGACCTTATCCCCTGCTGAAAAAATAAGAGCCTACCGAACAAGACTTAGTATACTCAGCAAAGACATCGCTAAAACAAAGAGGCTGCTCGAAAACGCAAGAAAAGCCGGAAATCATGACCAGGCATCATTTTACAGCGCCCGTCTTGAAGTTTTAAATGACGGTAAACTGCATCTTAAACGGGCCTATCTGGCAAACCGGACCGGCGCGGAAGGTTATTTAGAAAATGCCTACAAAGTGATTGACGGCAAAAATCTGAACAACACCAGCAACCTCCAGGTTGCCATGGAAGAATATATGGCCGTCCGGAAAGAACTGATCAATCGCGGTAAATTACCGGACGACCCCGATACGCAGTCGCTGGTAATCGCGGCAGCCATGTTGGGGAAAAATGGAATTGACGGTGTACTGGACAAAAAATTCATCTCTCCCAATTTCAAAATCAATACCCTGAAACGAAAACCCTTCAATTATAAAGAAATGCAGACAGAGGCAATGAAAAAAGCCCTGCTTGATTCTAAGGGGGACTTAATCAGCAAACTCCGTATGAAAGGCGGTATCGAACATGCCTTCCTATCGATCTTCACAGAGAAAGAGCTGAATAACAACTATTCAGATTTTGAAAACAAAATCAAAAATTTAAGCCAGAAATTCAGCGCCTTCCACAACGAAATCAAAAAAACAACGATCGACAGCAACAAAAAAGGCCAAAGCCTGAATAATGATCTTGATGCAGCCCTGGCCCAAGCCCGGAAAACAGATCAGGCCTTCAAAAACCACATCAATCTTCTTAAGGCAAACCCTTTCAGAAAAGAAGAAGACATCAAAAAACTTGAAAACGCCCGCAAAGAATTCCGCAGTATTGCCAACCAGCTTACAAAAATTCAGCGAGTGCCATCAATCGCGGCCTACTACAGCGAAACAGAAGAAAATCAGATTGGCAGCTCAGCCTCAGCGCTTAACAGCCTCAGCAAAAAGCTGGAAACAGGAAGCAGACCTCAGGACGTTAAGGTCGATCGGAATTCGGCTGTGATTTATCAAATCCTGCAAAAAACCAACCCTGCCTTCCTGAAAAAACTGATTGAAAACGGCAGTCCAAAAGACGCGGAAAAGGTCATGAGTGATATCCGAAATTATTTTGTAGGAGATTTCAATAAAGGTAGCCGGATCGGCCTGGAGAAAAATCTCGGCATAAGGGCGAATAATGATGATGTTTCTTCCGAAAAACTGCACCCCGTTGTCGCCGCGGCAAAGGAAAACCTGCTGGAAGGAATCGTAGGGCTGGAGGCAATGGCCCGGGCTCAGGGGGTAACCTGGGAAGGAGCCTTTGAAGCCTATTGGAAACTTGGATATTATTCGAATCCGAAAAAAAATGTCAGTATTTGGGAGGCAGATTTAGAAGCAAAACTCAAAGAAGGTAAAGGAAGGGAAGCAGTTGCTATTCAGGTACTCAGTCAGATTATGGCGTCAACCGACCAGAACAAAGTCTTCCTGGATGCGTTAGCCAACAAAAATGATCCGGGCCACAAAAATGCCCGAAGGCTTCTGAAGAGTTTTATCGAAGACTTTAAAAAACGGACTAAATTCAGTGAAAAAGCGAACGAAATACGAACGGCATATAACGAAGCAATCAACGAAAAAAAAGCGACCGTCACTAGTAAAGTAATGCGTGTGGTACGCCAGGTAGTTGGCGGGATTTTTGATTCCGGACAGCCTATTGAGCGCCGGATCATGTATGGCGCGGCCGCATACCTATTTATATTTAAAGGGGTGCTGAGCAAAAACAGTACAATGTCTAAAATCGCGAAATGGGGAGGAGGGGCCCTGCTGGCCAGCATGCTCTACGAAGATATCACCAAAAAATCAATATTGGGCAGTGTAGGTATGGAATCGCCTTTTGAATATTCTAAAGGCACCATTTTGAACCGCATGGCAATTGAATCCGGTATTGAAAATAACGATAAAAAACGTTACCGGGCTTTGCAGATTCTGCACACCAAGAGTGTTGAAGACACTCTGAGATGGTATGACAAACGCGGACATTACGATAACCGGCCTGAAAACCGAAAAACAGGTAAGTCAGCTAATATCTCAATGTATCGGTCGCTGACGAGCAGTCGGTTGGTCTCCTCCAGTGAACTGGACAGCATCGACCCAACGGCTGACGATCAGGAGTCCAACGCGTTAATCTTTAAAGATGTGATCGAAAAACAACTGATCGCTTTTGGAAAAAAGGCTTCACCAGGAGAAGATTTGAGCAAAGAAAAACTAATCCAGCGAGGCCGCGACTTTCTCTATCATCACTACACCATCACAGGGCTAAAAAGCAGTAAAAGAAGCATTGATATGCTTTCCCCATACCAAAAGCAGCTGCTCGCGAAAGGGGCAACGCATAAGCCAACCTGGGAAGAAGTGTCAGGAGCAATGACCACTGCGGCAGACATTGAAAAATCAATGAAACAAAAAACCGGTCTCTCTTTTGCCGCCGCGGTAATGGCAGATAGCCTGAAATGGCTGGATGGCAAAGTGCTGAAACCAGCCTGGTTCCACATCAGCGACTGGACTACCGAAAAGGCCGCTGAACTCAAACAGGAATTCTTGATAAATTATGGACCTAAAGGCTGGGAAGCGATGGAAAAACTCGGTTCAAAAGGATGGCAGTTCATGCGTACTAAAGCCGGGGAGCTGAAAGTATGGTGGAAAAACAGCCACGAAGCCGTTCGCCTGCGCCGTACCGGTTCCAACTTGTGGGAAATTGTAAAAACCGGTGTAAAAATTCCTTGGGCATTAACCGCGCACGCCGCCGAATGGGGCAGCGGAGAACTGAAAGATGTGATCAACGGTCTCGATAAAAAACGTAAAGAATGGGTTGAAAATGAACGAATTATTACTTACGACATCTTCCCAAAACGCGGATTTGCCAAACTCAGTGCAAAGGCGGAACGAACACGAAACGGTTTGCTGCTGATGAATCAAATTGCCAACGGATACGCGATATTCGGCCGATTTGAAAGTGACTTCTACCAGACAAACTTAAAGCGCGACATTTCAAGGGGAATTCTCTCAAACAAAAGATTCAACAGTGAACCGGCCCACCCAACAGAAGGACGATTCAAGATTAACCCGTACGAAGGTTATGTAAACTTTGTAGGCGTCGGCCCCCGCGATAACCCAACAGCCGCCTTCCAGGACGGAATTAAAAACCTGGTCAAATTCCTGAGACATCCCCAGAATTACCGGTATATCGACCAGACAAAACCCGAAGGATTAAAGCTGGCCCAGGCCATCCGCACCGAAGACCCAAGCCTGATACGGGAAACCGTAATGAGTTATATAAGCCGCTTTGGGGCTTTCAAAACCCAGCACAACGGCTATTTGCTTTTCCTTCATTTCCCTTTCCCCACCAGTTCAAAAGCCACCAGCTACAAAGAAAAAATAGTCACTTTAGCAGGGGAAAAAGAAGTGACCCGCTACGTTAAGTATAAAAACCGTTACTCTGATATGTACCGGAAAAAAGACTATCCGCGATTTGAAAAATACAAACATTCATGGACTTTCTCAGCCAAAGAAGATCCGCTGGTTGAGGGGTACATTGAAAGTAAGGTTGTTGGGAAAAGGCGTGTTCCGGATTTCAAGGGACATTACGTTATGCAGTACATGAAAGAATTTAACCTATGGACACCTAAGCAGGCGCTGACCCTTATAACATTTGCCCTGAGCTCAGCAGACGGAGAAATTCTTGGTGATTACGGTAAAAACGACAACAAAGCGGATGCGCTTTTCAAAGCCATAAAATCCAGAGGAGAAGTCATTCACAACCTCCATTTACCTGAACGGAACTACACAGAAACCTATAAGACTCTCTTCAAATTTGGAAGTAAGGCCGTGGCCGACAGGTTTGAAAAATACCATAATTACCTGGACGAATATTTTTCCAGCAAGTCACTCTGGACCCACGCGAAAAGCGTCGCCTACGGGCCGAATCACTTCAAATTGGAATACAGGAGATATTTGATGAAACACCTGAGCGCTCTATACCGCGAACAGGCGCCCCGAAAAATCACAGCCAAAGATCTGACCCGGATCACACAAAAATTTGCCGCTGAAAAAACAGGTATTGTTGAAGATCTGATGAAACGGGGCCGAAAGGGCTTAACGCAAATCCATACCCTGCTCAAAAAAGTTACCAAACTGGCCACTTTCGAAAATCCAGCTGAGAGAGATATTAAGTCCCAGAAGAAGAGAAAGAAGTAAGCTATTGGACCCTTGACAATTCATAGAAAAAAGAATATTATTAAAGATACAGTGAAGCCGTGAAATAATAGGATTTTTAGTTTTTGTCCGACCCCATTTATTGTTGACAAATAATATTTTTAGTGTATAATAAATCTACTCTAGATAGATGTTCTTTTAAACCAGAATTCAAACATCGAGCTGTATGCTCCCAATGTGGTGACCGGTAATTATGCCGTAAACCCCTGGAAGCAGACATGCTCTGTGTTTGTCACAAAAAACCGGGAAAACCCGTAAGATCTGAAAGGAAAGAACCATGGCAGAAAAAGGAACCCTGGATTACATCCGGGATATCGGAGATGTTCTTGGTACAATCAAGGGTATCTTTGTCACCATCATCTACCTCCCGCAAACGATCAGCGGGCTGATCATCTCCGCATTGCAGGCAATCACGCCAAATTCCCTGCAATGGTCAATGCCCAAAACGGCAGCTTTGGTCCTGGGCATCGCCTGCGCGGCGCTTTGGGCCAATAAATACCGAACCGTTACCGGCTTCGTCGGCAAGGGTGTCGGTGCCATCCCTTTCTTCGGAGGATTTCTAGCCCTGGCAGTCCCCATCTTCATGTGGATTGTCCTCTACCAGGCTAACCGGGCTGTTACCAGCTCCGGAATAATCCAGGCTCTCATATGGACACTTGCCTCCCTCGCTATTAACGCCCCGGGGATCGCCAAGTACATCTGGCTCGTCCTCCGGGGCGGGAAAGATGCGGCCAAGGCGGTCGCCGTCAAGGGCGGCAAAGTGGCTCTGGCGGGCGCCAGGATGGCCAAGTCCATCAACTGGAAGGACCCGCTCAGCGCCGCCGTCTGGGAAGGGATGGAAAGCCTCCTTCGGGAGTGCACCGCCGACGGCGTCGTCGATGACGCCCGCTTCCTCGCCCTCGCCGCCCACCAACAACATCTTCTTGCCAACGAACTGCCGGAAAAGGCCCAGGCCATCGACAAGGTGGTCAAAGGCTTCATCGAAACCAAGGGTGTAATGGTTCTCTCTAGCAGGCCAATCACCCGGGCCCTCGCCCACGAGCTCAATCTGGGCGCCCTGGCAGTGTGACAACCACATCATTCCGGCCCGCCGAACCCTGAACCTGAGCGACAGCAAATGGTTTAGGGGAAGGCGGGCCCCCACCTAACCAAATAACCCTTTTACTAACCCTATAAGTCATCATGACCAACCAATCACCTAAAACACCAATGCAGGTTATCAAAGAACTTTTCCGACGGACGTCTCGTGAAGCGCAAGTCCAGGATACGCGTGAGCAAAGCCAGCGAACGCTGTCTGCCCGCGAACGTTATCAGGCGGGGGTTGATCCTTTTGACCCTATAAAGGCTATTATTGAAAAGCTGAGAGCGCCCGCTGCCAACGATGGTAATTCGTTCGGCGCGCCGGCAGAGGATCAGGAAACAGGGAGTTATCCATTTAACAAATTCTGGCTGAAATTCCTCACACAGATCGCCGAACAGGATGATGGTCAGCTGGCGCTAAGACAGACAAAGCAATTAAGAATGCTGAATCTGGCTATGTATCTTTCCGAAATCCACGCCAGTGAAAATGAACAAACTATCAATGGATTCTACACAGAAAACGGCATCGGTAACTTCGACTTGCTCCCCAACAGTCATCTGATCACTGACCGGAGAAAAGACGCTCAGGGCAAAGTAACCGGAAGCGTGCTGGAACGGATTGTGATTGACGTTTTAAAGAACCTCCCCCATAGCGCAGCTGTAATAAAATTTGTCGACGAAAATGATGTGAAACTGGAGGAAGTTATCCAGTTCGCGTACGAAAAATGCGGCGGTACAACCAACGGAAAAGAAAGAGACAGGCTACGAACTAAAATCAAAGAAATGCTCCGCTTTTTTGAAGAAGATGTTGAAAATAACCCAGAGCTTAAAGCGTTACTGGATGAAGTATGGACAAAAATAATCGACCACAAAAAAACACGCTATCAGACGGAAAGTGACGATAATCCAGAAATGAAAACAGCCCTGGAAGATAACAAAAAAGCGGTCAAAGCGGAATTTGGGGCCCGCGCCCCTCAGGCGAAAGCCGCCCTGGAACAATTGTATCGCTTTAAAAAACTAAACGGGCGCCAGGCTTTCCGGTTACTGAAAGAAAGAAATAATGATCAGGAAAGGGCTCTCTTCGGAAACCTTGGAGTTAATCTAGACGAACTGACCCGGGAATTCTTTGCGGCGGAAGTAAGGCCGAAAATTCAAAATGCGAAAAACCGCGGTAAATGGCCGGCAGATCTGGATAGCAAATCACTCCCGGACGAGAACAACGCGGAAGAATGGTGTGAGTTCCTGATCAACAATCCTCTGGGGAAAAAGATAGCTCAGCTCATCCGGCTGGACTTATCTGCCTTCTCAGAAAAACTCAGCGAAGCCGCTGACCGGCAAATCAGAAGAATCTGCCCTCTGGCAGAGGCAACAGAAGCAGGTTCATTTGATGACTTAACAGATAAATTGGTTGAAGCCACCAACATTGATGTGAGCCGCTATATCGCGACCATTATGGTAAGCCGGAACCGTTATGCCAGCTTACAGCAGGACAATCCGCAGTTATGGAGAAGGCTGGCTGTCCTTACCAGCACCCCTCAAAAACAACGCGGAAAACTGAAAGATGTCGTTGCCCGAATCGCCAAAGGACTGAAATCAAAACCTGAATACGAAAGTGTGGAAGGGGCGTTCAACCGTCTTGCCTACGCGGTACTGGGACACTACAACACAACCCAGCCCAAAAGACAGCAACGGAATCAGCGCACCGACAAAGAATATGTCGATATGTGTATTGAAGCGATGGACCGCGGCGGCGAAGGCTTCAATAAAGACTATCTTTACAATGTACCTGTAGCAGACAAAGAAGCGGTCAATTTTAACGACTTTGACCGGGATGGCTCAAAAGTTTTCACCTTTGAACAGTTGCTAACCCTCTATGCCAAAAGCATATCCGACCCGGCACTCGTGGATATCGCCCACGAAATTGAACAGGATATTCTGTTGCCGATCCTTATTGAAAGCGGCATTTCATTGTCAGAAGATGAACAGTACAACCCGGACAATGAGCGCTACATCGATCAGGCCGACTTTGAACTGGCAAAATCGATGGGAGCCGCCCTCCGGGGGCTAAAAAAAGCTAAGCTGAACCGGCTGCCGAAACAGGACGAAGAAGAGGAAGAAGGAAAAGAAACCGAGACAGTAAAAGGATATGAACTGACTGATCAGGATAAAAAAGCTGCTGAGGCAAATGTCCGAAACATATTAGGCAAAGCCAAAGAACTGGATAAAAGAAGTAATCCTGTAAAAACCGATGATGAAGTAAAGGAAGATGCTAAAAAAAGATTCTAAATAAAATTGCTCTTTTACAATCAAAGTCTGAATAGAGTGGGGTGTTTGCCAGAAAGAGGAAAACACTCATGGGAGATGATTTCATTGTTTCCACATTGCCGCAGCCGCCGCAAGACTGGATCGTTCGGACAGACTTCGGGATCGTCAGTGGCACGTCCATGATGAGCCGACAAGCGCTGTTCGACGCCTTTGCGAAGTTCCAGTCATGGGTAGGCGGCAAAGTAAGCGCCTACGAAAAGCCGACCCGCGAGGGTATGGCCAATGCCTATATCGAACTCGTCGAGAAAGCCCAGCAACTCGATACCGCCGTCAATGCCGTCCTCGGTGTGCAGCTAAACACATTCGAAGTCGGTGAAGACATTATCGGCGTCGTACTTCTGGGCACGGCCGTTCAGGTCGAACAAGAATAAACCGGCAACCCCCCACTCCACTCTCTTCAGGCTTTGATATGACAAAATAACCAAGCTATAGCATAATAGCTCCCTTGATGCCAAAAGGCTAAACAGTGCCTGAGGCGAAAGGCAACGGTGCCGTCACCCCCTCAAGGAGGAGAAAATGAAAAAGTATCAGCAACCCTCCATGAGGGTGCAGATCATCATCGTCATCATCATCCTGATCGTCATCTCGATCGGGGAATGCCTGAGCGAGCTGAGCAAAGAAGGCTCGGGGGTCTCCGCGAAACCGGAGACCTACAGCTGCGAAGGCTGCCAGGGCCTGGATGACTGCGACGAATGACAGCACAACCCCGGGCGTGTCCGACGAACCCTGAGCACTGAGAAAATCGAAGTGTCGAAGGAGAAGTCGGGCCGCCCCTTACCCAAAAACACAATTAGATTGACAAAATATATAAATTATTATAAAATATACTACCATTTAATCACTTCATGCTTTTATATCAATTCAACAGCAAAGGAACCCGGGATTTTCATTTCGGTGAAAACCGGCCTGTACGAGTGGTTGGCGCCGATGCCGCGGGCAGCGCCTTAGGCGGTGCATGGGATAAAATGAAACGGGACACAGGAAAGGTAAAGGAAGGTTATGGAAAATTTATGGAGTATGCCCGAAAACCGTTTTACGCCCAGAGTACTTTAGGATACATATTGAAATCCCCTTTTATTCTCACCCGAAAAGTATACGAAGGAGTTGTAGGCGTTAACCAAAAAACCACTGCTGCCGCCAGAGCCCTGGGGGAACAAGTGGGTGAACGCCTGAAAGACCCGTTTTGGCATGTAGTTGATAATACCAGAGATCTCACCAGAGAAACCTTAAAAGCTGGCTGGCACCTGTCGGGCGGAATGGCATTTGAAGTTGGACGCGCCAACTTTTATGAATTTCCCAAAAGAGCTTTTGTAGATCAGTTCCGGACCCACATCAGCGCCCTTTTCAGAACCTCAGGAGCTTTTTTAGGACGTTCTAAGGAGGCTGCTATAAAATCAGCCATCTATCCCTTCAGCATAGTAAACGGCTGCCGCAAAGCAGTGACAAACGTGCTGTGGAATGCTCCAAAAGCCCTCTTTAAAGGAAATTACAAAGAAGCAGCTAAAAACGCTTTTGTAGAGCCTTTTATGAATATCGGAAAGGGGGTAGGAAGCGCCCCTGCGGCTATCTTGGGCGTACCTTATCATACCGGCATGGAAGTCCTGCATGGCACCACGGCAGCAGCAGTTAATGCGGGTCGGGCGCTGATGGCTCCCGCCGAAGGTATTCTGAACGCGTATGGTTCTATGGCAAAAAGCAAGAAACTAATTGACCACATAAAAGGCCAGACAACTCAGGATTACCGAAGCCGTTTTAAAAATTTGTTTACTGATAAAAACCCATTTGCCCGCTACCAGGCTATGGCTGCCTAAGTATAGTTTGCAGAAAAAAATGGGTATGAAACTAGATGGGGTTTATTATTGACATTTAGTGTATTTTATGGTATTTTATATACACTCTAAATTAGCGTGCCTGTATTGCGCCCAGATTTAGAAACTGATCCTTAAAAAATAGGCTTACGTTGTAACCAGCTCCCTGCTTGTTTGCTGGTGGTTGCCGGAATAGTTCCGGTCGATTATCAGCTCAGGCAAACAGAGTTTTTGGTTACAACAGCTTCTCCCGACATGTCGGGAGAAGAAAGGAAAGGTTTTACCATGACCCGCATCATCGCAACCCTCATCGCAACCCTCATCGCCCTCACCAACACCCCCGCCCACGCCCAAGGTCTCTTCGACGTCAAGCTCGGCGGCGGCGGCAAGGGGGGTAGTGGCCGCGTCAGGGTCACCCTGCCCCAGCTGGTCGACGGCCTGCTCTCGCAATGGGAGCCACACGGTTTCAAACGCCGTTACGTCGACCGTAGCGGCGGTGTCGTAATCGGCGAGATGGCCTGGTTCCCCCAGGCAGTGCGTTACCGCCTCGGCCGGGGAGCCATCCCCCCCAACGACATCATCCAGTTCCCGCCGGACAGATACATGATGCCCTTGGCCCTGGCAGTCGGCACGTACTCTTCCCCTAAGAGCACGCCAAAAGACAAAGCCGAAGCCGCTCAGCTCATCGCGAAGTTCATCCTGGGGTTCAAGCTCAACAAAGCACTCCTCAAACACGCGAAGGGCAAGAAAAAGGGCAAGGTGACGATCACCAAATTCGAGATCAACTGGGAAAAGAAAGGAAAAGTACCCCCAGATCTCGTGAAGGAAACCTTGGATGCCCGCGAAGTCAAGTTCGCCGAGCAGTCCTGGCTTCTCTGCCCCTGGGCCAATGCGCCCAAGGCGAACGAGGGCAAAGCCAACAAGAACTTCGATCCGACAAGGCCCATGGCCTGCCTCGTCAAGGTGGCCTTTAGCTTCCTCAACACAAAGAAGAAGCTGAAACCGGTCATGGCCATCACCCTGGCCAGCCTGGACGACATTCCGGACAGGCCGACCAAGGTGTACATGAAGGACGGGAAGGTGCTGAAAAAGCCCATCCTCGTCCCGGGCCCGATCCACTTCCTCATGACCCAGTACGGGTTCAGGGTAAAGGACGCCCTTGCCTTCGGCAAGGTGTATCCGGCAACCCTGAACAGTCCCGTCCTCCGGGAGGGTCTGATTGACCCGTACCGCCGCATCGACGACAATGGCCAACCCATTGTCAAGACGGACAAGGTGTCAGACTCAAGCTCCGGAAAGGCCTTCACGGTCTTCTACTGGATCGCCTGGGTCCTGATCATGATCGGACTGACCGTCGCCCTCGGCCTGTTCATGAACTGGCTGATCAGGCGATTCTGGTCGTGGAATCTCACGGCCAAAATCGTCTACGTAGTCCTCATGGTCATCTTCGCACTCCTCAGTCTCAAGTGGCGATGGCTGCTGTGGGGCTGGTTCGGCCTCATGGTCATCCTGTTCGCCCTCCCCTCTATCATCCAGCGGCCACCCCCGGCCGCCAATGGCCAGCCGGCAAACGGCAACGCCAATTGACCAAAAGCTCTGTATCCGCCGCGCACCCATCCCACCTGGTGCGCGGCGTTTCCCCATACCCAAAAAACCAACCCTCTATTGTCATTCCCGCGCAGGCAGGAATCTGACAAAAGGCTAATTGGATGATCGTTTTTCAAGGGCTTTTTTCGCCTGATCAATCTTAAGTTTTACCCG
>CAZSOH010000001.1:0-19602 GCA_964608535.1 uncultured Candidatus Peribacteria bacterium | reverse complement strand
GTTCAAGGCGGAAGTCAAAACCACTGACAGCGGAACACAGACCGGCAGTGACGGAAGCACTTCCGAGAATTACACTATTTACTCCATTCCGGTAGAAGTGCCGGTGGATGCCAACCTGACCGACGGAAGCTATAAGCTCGTGATCGAGATCACAGATATGTCCGGAAGGGTGTCTGCGGGAATTCTCGATATTACAATCGGTTCAGTGGCGAGCGGAGACGTGAACGGAGACGGAAAAGTGTCTATGCTTGACGTCATTACTGCTTTCCAGATTTCAAACGGCAGTCTTTCTAACCCAACTCAGACTCAGCTGCAGGCCGCTGACCTCAACAATGACGGAAAAGTGACCATGCTCGATGTCATTTCCTTGTTTAACAAACTCTAATTAAAAACCTCAAATCACCCCATTTAAAATGGAAAACGAAAATCTAACTCCAGCAGAAACTAACCAGCCCCAACCGGCCCAACCTGTCCAAATGGCACAGCCGGCTGCTCAGCCGCAGGTTCAGAAGAAAAAAAGCGGATTAAAAATCCTCCTGTTTCTTTTGGTGATTGCGGTGCTTGGCGGGGTTGGATTCTATGCATACCAAAACCCACAGCTTTTCCGGGCCGCTGTAACCGAAAGCACGGTTCAGCCAACAGTGCCTTCCACCACATACCTATATATACCCGAATATGATGCCAGCGCTGTTGACTCCGGAAAAATTTCCATTAAAACCAAAAATTCAGCGCCTGCCGAAAATCTGGTGAGTATGGAATTTACCCTCAAATACACTCCAACGGACGTACTGACTTTTAAACAGGATTCCATTGTTTTTGACACGGGTACCTTGTTTAAAAAGGCTGACTTGAAATCAATCGACACCTCAACACCGGGTGAAGTGAAAGTATCTTTCTTCTCCGGTACGCCAGCTGCCGTAACAGCGGATGAACAGACTTTGGTCAAACTGGCGCTGGATATCAAAGGGGTAGCGGGAAGCTCGGTAACAATGTCTGTCACCGATGTATCTCTCATCAAAGAGGTGGCCGGCGCTTACAGCGAAAGTACCAACTACACTTCTATAGCGGCGGGTAAATTCAATCTGAAGAGCCAGAATAATTTACGCCTGATGCAGGCCGAGTCGCTGGACGCGACCCACGTTGCCCTGACTTTTGACGATCTCCTTTCCGCAGTCGGATCTCCCGGAAACTACTCATTTACAGGAGGGTTAACGGCCTCAGCAGTAGAAAGCGGATTCGGTAACAGCACTTTCAGCGGTTATGATCAGAAAACCGTTATCCTGACCACATCTGCCCAGACCGCCGGAACCGCTTACACAGCTTCAGTGATTGGTTCGAATGTCATCGGGAATGTGAACGGGTCGATTAATACTAATTACAGCAGTGCCCTGTTTGACGGTTACAAAGCATTAGATGGAACCACTAATAGTAATGTGGTCGTGAACGCAGTCAAAGTGAATTCAGGCACGTCAGTCGAGATTTCATTCAGCTCCCTGCTGAAAAGTTCGACCGTTACGCCGGTCAATATTGTGATTAAAGATGGCAGCGGCGCTGCCCTGACGGTCACCAAGGTCAGCCTTGTTGGCGGATCAGTCGCAGAGCTTGAAACCGCTCAGCAGACCGCGGACAAACTCTACTTCGTGTCATTTGATAAGGTTGAGGATACGAATAATTTACCGCTCGTCAACAATACTTACAGAAGCTTTCTGGGATACACCGTTCCAAGTATGACGGTCACTAGTCTGAATCCAAAATCAGTAATAAACGATCAGGACCGGCCGGTCATCGCGGTAGGGTCGAATCTGGATACCGTCGATAAGATCCGGGTTGGCTCAGCGGAGGCTGCCATTACTCAGCAGAGCGCCGGAACCTTAACTTTCTCAGTCCCCAAAGATTTTAAAGAAGGGGTTTACGACATCACCCTCCTCAATAAGGCAAACGAAACCAAAACCCTGAAAGATGCCCTGACGGTTAACGCGCCTGCTATCCAGATGCGGGTGGTTTCAGAGAGTTCAAAAGCCATTCCCGCAAAAGTAAGTCCGGATGGTAAAACAGAAGTGACTTTTTGGGTGCTGGTGGAAGATCCTATCGGGATTGCGAATGTCGACAGTGTCACGATCGATTTAGAGCAGATTGGCGGAAGCCGGGCTCAGGAAATGACGAAAGACACAGGACTCCAGCAGAAAGGAAAACAATTCTATACCTATAAAACCACAGTGTCCGAAACAACGGCTACTCAGGCAGAGCCGTACAAACTGCCGGTTGAGGTCAAAAAAGGAGCTGAAACGGCTCAGGGAACCGTTGAAATAACAGTAACAAAAGATGTCCTCAAATCCGTTCCGCCAACGGTGGATCAGGTTTATTCAAACCCGGCCACCATTCCTCCGGACGGAAAGACGAAAATCAAAATTTCAGCTAAAGTCAGTGATCAGGATGGCGCGGACACCATCAAATCCGTAGTGGCCGACCTCGGCCCCATCGGCGCCGGTTTCGTAACCTTAAAAGATCTGGCGGTTGCCGGACAGGCCAACGAACAGATCACCGGCTGGTTCCAGTCGGATGAGTTCACGGTGCCCACCACCACAACTGACGGAAATTATGAAATCACGGTCACCGCTTCGGACGCCACCGGAGAAACCGCAACCGGAAAGATCACCCTGACAGTTTCCCAGAGTATTACCGGTCCGGTGATCGACACCAAAAATACTTACATAGCACCCGCTAAATCCATTCCAAAAGACGGAAAAACCGTTTTCTCGATCAATGCAATGGTCAGTGACCAGGACGGGGTGAGCGACATCGATTCGGTAACCGCTTATATGAGCACGGTTGGAATCAAACCGGTCACCTTACTCAAAGATCCAAATGCTTCCGACAGCGCCAAATCAGCCCTGTTCTCTTCCGCGGATCTGACCGTTCCCACCACCGCTCCGATCGGTGTTCATGAAATTGAAGTGGTTGCGGTTGATAAAAGCGGCGGAAAAGGAAGCCTGGTTTTACAGCTGGATGTGACTTACAAAGATACTTTAGGAGACGCTCCGTTGGTCTTTTCGGATAAATCGTATACCAACCCGAAAGTAGCCATCAACGATGGAAAAACCAGTATCACGCTTTACGCCTTTGTGCGGGATGATGACGATGATCTGGACTCAGTAGTGGCCAATCTTTCCAAAATCGGACAGGTTGGGCAGGCGACTCCTCCGGATTTCAGTCAGGCGTCCGCGCCGGCTTCCGTCCCTGCCGCCACCGTGTCTGCAACGGGCAATTGCCCGACCAATTCTCAGACGATCGTCTGTATGACCCCCAGCTTCAAAGAGGGGCGTGACGGCCAGTGGTTTGTGCTCTCCGGTGTAACGGTTTCAGAAAACACACCGGCCAGCAGCACGCCGTACGCGGTTGAAATCATTGCGACGGACAAGCGTAATAAGGTAACCCGCGGACAGATCAGCGTGCTCGTCAGTGACAGCCAGACCTTTGTGGCGGATAAAACAGCGCCTCAGCTGATGGCCGCTGTCCCGACAGCGCCCGGTAAACTTGAGGTATTGTTTAGTGAAGAGATGTCAGCTTTGTCCCTCTCTCCAAGCGGATCAGATTTTACTATCACTGAAAAATCAGATATCAGCAAAACCGTTAATGTATTGGGAGCCGGCATCAATGCGGAAGGTACCATCGTTACCTTAACGACTGACTCGCTGTCGTCCGGAAAAGAATACGTTCTGACCGCCGGCAGCAAGCTGACGGACGCGAGCGGAATTGCTCTGGCGCCAAAAGCCAACAGGGCTTACTTCAGTGGTTTTGAAACCAGTTCCAAACCGCCTGTTGTACATTTTATATCGGCCACTGATACCGATACGGTTGAAATTGGATTCCAGGATGATTTGAGGCCTTCAAGTGTAAAAGTAGGCGAGTCAGGAAAAGCCGTTGGGGATTTTGATATTAAAATATTCGAAGCCGATAATCCATCGGTGATCCTCCCGGTCAAATCCGTCCGGTTCCTGGAGGGAGGAAAAGGACTCGAAGTGAAAACCGCCCAGCAGAAAAACGCAACCAAATACCGCGTTCAAATCAGCGATATCGCGTCCGCTTCCGGCGTGCAGCTTAAAACACCGGTCAGCAAAGTATTCAAGGCGATTAAAGTCAGCTCTCTTAAGCAGGCTGCCGTGGGTAATCAGGCTGACCTGAACGGAGACGGAAAAGTGGACTTTATCGACTTTACAATGTTTTCCGCGGTTTATGGAAAAGTGTTGAGCCAGTCAGGTGATAGTCAGACTTCACCGGCTCCGGCTTCGCCTTCGCCGATTGTGCCGGCCCCGGATTCAACCGTACCGCACACGTCGCCGACAACGGCCACTTCACCCGTAGGCCAGTAAATTAATAAAGCTAACATTGATTCAATGAATTCAAAAAATATCCTCATCGCCGCCGCTTCCATCATTCTCATCTCCAGCCTCCTGTCTGGATGCGGACTGATTGAAAAAAAACAGGAAAATGAAGCGGTGATGCCAAAGACAGAAGTTGCTTCAGGACCCAAAATCCCTAAAAAAGTGGATGAACTGGTCATGAAGGCAGCCGCGGCTAAAAAAGAAGTAAAACTCGTCCTCGAAGCAGAAAAATCGGACGGGGAGGTAAAAGTAATGGTCAAGCTGGACAATCCCCAGAAGAAACCCATTACATCCGTCCAGAGCTGGCTGAGTTTCGACGCTGAAAAACTTCAGGGAAAGGAAATCAGCACGGATGAATCGGCTTTCCAGTTACCGGCCCCTTACGACAGTGCATTCGACAATACGAATGGTTTGGTGATGCTGGGCCGCTCCAACCCGGAACCGGTCACAGACGAAAGCATTCTGGTCGCTGAGATAACGTTTAAAGCGCTGGGAAAAGACACAGTGATGATTGACGCTTATGACTACCGGGAAGATCTGACGGGTCATATGTCCGTCAATACCCTCATTGAGGGGGTTCCCTATAACATTTTAATTCAGCCGGAAAGCCCGGCCTTAATCGTGGAAAATCAATAAACGTCAAGATGCGGTTTATCGCGTCTCAACAAAAAAACAAAAATGAAAAAGATATTCACAAAACTCATCATCCTAACCCTTGTGGTCCTGGGGCCATCCTGGGCCCTGGCGCAGAGCAGTACGGCAGACCTGGAACTTAAGCCCACTGTTTCAAGCGCCAGTAGCGGAGAAACCTTTTCAGTAGACGTGGTTCTCAAAAACCCGGGGGCTGAAAATATTATTTCTGTCCGCTCCTGGCTGGATTATAACCCAATGCTGCTGGAAGCGCAGGGCATTGAAACCGCCAATTCTAAATTCACCCTCGCGGCTCCCGGTGAAGACAACATCAGTTCAGGTGAAGGAAGGATTAAAATCGGCCGCTCAAATATTTCGGGCGGCGTATCCGAAACCGAAACCACGGTAGCTACAGTTCAGTTTAAAGTGATCGCGACCGCTAAAACAGCAGCCACCATCAGCTTTTACGATTATCAGGTAACAGAACTGGGTCACACCAGCGTAAATATTATCGATCAGGGCTTTCCGCTCAATATTTTATCGGAAGAGCCTAAAAGCCTTCAGATTAGCCTGAACCCAAACGCCGCTGCAGCCCCGGCGGGTACCACCACACCGGTCGTCACCACTCCACCGACGACAACCCCTGCGGTAACAACTCCCGCCACACCGGCAGCTACCAGCCTGCTTCGTCCCACGAACCTGAAAGTGAATACAGGCAACGGCTATGTCGATTTAATCTGGGATGACACGGTCGACAGCGCGCGTGTAGGTTATAACGTTTACTATGGTCAGGTGAGCGGACAGTATTCACGCCGGCGGACAGTTGGAAATTTCACCTCTTATCGGCTGGACGGGCTTCTCAATGACCAGACCTACTATTTTGCGGTGACCGCTTATGATGTTTTAAATCAGGAAAGTGAATATTCCAATGAAGTAGGGGTGATCGTTAATCAGCCGCTCAGTTCCACTCACCCATTCACTTCGCTGATCAGCGGAGCGCTGGCCAGCATACCTTCTCAGCCGCAGAACGGCCCTCTTGCAGGATGGCTGGTCTTCTCAGCCGCAGGTTTAAGCGCCTCCATCGTCTTTAAAAGAAAAAAACTGAATTCTTAATCCTTAATTCTGAATCCTTTTTAAAATGAAAAAAACAAACTGGATCACCATTCCCGATGAAAAAATTCACACACCCGCCTCAGGGCAGTCAAAAAGCCAGGGGGGAAGTCAGGTGAAGAATAAACTTTTTTGGGGAATTGGCTTCATCGTTCTGATCTTTGCCGCTTTCGCGCTCCTCGCCCCCAGTCAGTTCAGTCAGCTCTTACAGGGCAATCTTTTCGACACGAGCGGTGTGCCGGAAGAAGACCGCAAAGTCAGCCTCATTCCGGAGAAAAAGGAAGCACCGGCGGCCATGGAAGCGACAGATGAAACCGCTTCACAGCCAGACAGTGCGATGACTCAGGAGGGATCCGTGGACGGAACAGCTAACTCGGATGGTCAGGTGGTGACCGCTCAGGACGAAGCGGTTCCTATTTCAGTCGAACCGATCTCAGCGCCCGCTGAGACAGTGGACTGTGAAAAAGACATGGTTTGTTTTCTGGCCAGCTTAAACGATTGTAAACTTTCTAAAGTAAATTTCAGTTTTACAGCGCTCGATCAGGATTTTGCCGCCAATCTTGAAATAACAGGTTCAGAAGGAGAAGCGTGTACATTGTCTGTCGAATTCACTGAAAGTCCTGTGCAGGAGGTTGTGGGAGAATCCTTTGATATGAAATTGGCAAAAGGGGATTACACTGAAGAAGATCTTGAAAAACTTCTGACCAGCGCTGATGATTTAAAATCAGCTGATAATGACACAACTCCCCAAAGTTACGCGGACTTCCTTGCCGGCACCTTAAAGGCTGCGCCGGCAGAATTAAGCGAGCAGGAAAAATTGATTGAAGATCTGAAGAATCAGATAGAAAACCTGCAGGGACAAAGAGAAGAGGATAAAAAGACCCTGGAAGATCTGGCAGGAGCATTAGGGCAGGAGGAAACGGTTCACGGAGCAGCTGGCACAAGCACGTTGCCGACCAGCATCACGTCGACCGCTACCATTGGCCAGCCCTCTGCCGTTCAGCCCGGATTCAGACTGAATCCGTACAAAGTAACACTCACCCCGCAACAGGTGCTGAGTCAGAATACAGCTGCGGGAGTCCAGTTTGCCCAGGCCGCTTCGGTAAACACATATCAGCAGGCCCAGGCTCAGTCAGCTCCTGTGATTACATCCGGCACAACCCCTGAAACAGGCCCTTCCGAAGTACTGCTCCTTACCTTTGTGGCAACCTTTTTGGCTCTGCTTGGCTGGAGATTCATCCGCACCTTTGCCTAAGATTCAAGGATTCAGCTCATCCATTGTAGCTCAATCTGAATACTGAATTCCGAATCCCGATTCCCGAATCCTGGTTGTATCGTTATTCGATGTACGGTAAAATAGGCACGCTTTTTTAATGTAATAAATATGAAAATCAATTTTCACGGCAACGCGTGCTTCACTGTAAAAGAGGGGGATTTTACTTTGGTGAGCGATCCGCATAACAAAATAAAAGAGCCATTGCCGGCAGGGGTGGTGACGGTGAGCAGTGATGACCCGGAGCACAGTCATCTCGGAAGTGTAAAAAACGACCCTAAAGTATTCAGCTGGCCTGGTGAATATGAAACGGGCGGAGTTCACATGAAAGGCATTGCCACCTTCCGCAACGCGAAAGAAGCTGCTGAGCAGAAAGAAAATACAGTCTTTAAAGTCGAAATCAATGATGTCCATCTTTGCCATTTGGGATCCCTGGGGACGAAACTGACCCCTGAACAGCTCGAGCAGATCGGAGATGTAGACATTTTATTTATACCTGTAGGAGGAAAAGAGGGGATCGACGCCAAAAAAGCCAAAGAAGTAATAGAGCAGATTGAACCCCGCATCATTATTCCTATGGCGTACTGCGTCGATGACGATAATTGCGGACTCGGCCCACTGCAGCCCTTTCTCTCAGAAATGGGAGCTCAGAACGTTGAACCTCTGGATGAATTCACACTTAAAAGGAGTGAGCTTCCTGATGACTCCAGCAAAATAGTCGTTCTGAATCAGAATTAAACGATCTGAATTCGGAGTGGTGATTGCCCTTTTTTTGGGGTATAGTGATTCAGCAAATAGCCCCGTAGTAAGGCACTCCTGCCTTGTCCGACGAAGAAGTACATGGTGCTCCCATAGTTCAATGGATAGAATAAGGCACTCCTAAGGCTTAGATACAGGTTCGATTCCTGTTGGGAGCACCATGTACTTCGAAGACGAGAGGCTTAGATACAGGTTTCGAATGAGCAAAGGAGCGTAGTCCGCCAGGATGTCAGCGACTATTGCGAAGCTCGACCTCGGAGACTGAGCTTGTCGAAGGCGAGAATGTAAGAAATTCCTGTCGGGGCCACCATTTCACCAAATCACTAGCGCAGGTTCGCACAGATAAGAGTTAGGGGTTAACAGAAATGACGGCAGAGAGACATTGACAAATCTTAAAAATATTGCTAAAATTTGTCTCTAATTTAACCTCCTGCTTTTTTGGCGAAAAAACCGGAAAAACCATCGGTCGCGATACCGCTTCCCGACACAGTCGTAACAGCGCTGTCTCCCATAAGGAAGGAGCAGTGTGTGAAGCACTCCGTTAAACTGCAGTCAGACAGCAATGTAGTGGTCGAAGAGAGCCCCGGCAGGGAACCAAAACTGATTTCCGAAAATCACGCTTTTTATGTGGGGAAAATCATCCCCCCTTGTCTTTCTGAAAGGCTGAAGCAGGTGATGGGCTGGGGAGACAGATACGAAAGGATTTATAATAAAGAATTCATCAGAGGAACTTTGTCTTATCTGTTTGAACATTTGGAAGAAGGCGAGAAAGCCCGCGTGGTTGTCTGCAGAAGTCTCAGCGAAATGATGAACGGACCAAAAGATGTGGAGGATGCCCTGTCAACCGAAGAAGAAATTGAACTCATCAAACGAATCGCAGAAAAAAAATTTCAAAAAGGAGAAGAATCGCTTGAAGTGGTGGATTTAGAAAAGCTTCCTCATCATAAAGAATTATTTGAGAGACTGAGGTCGGGCATTGATCCCGAAACAGGGCTGATGGATATGACAAAGGCGCTCGAGACAGAGACTGATGAGGCTGAAGCAGCGAATCCCTCATCCTCTTTATCGATTGCCAGACAGCTGTACAAAGCAGCCCAAAAATCTGAGCAACTGTCCTTTGCCTTTTATAAGGCCATGCCCGCCCGGCTGAAAAACGAAGAATCCGGCCAGGAAGACTCATCCGCCCAGTATTACGCCTTAGCCGAGGTGGCGATCCGCTTAAGCGACATCATCAATGGCTGGAAAATTCAGGGGGGGTCCGAACGTCAGGCCGTTTACAACGGAATCATCATTCAGCTGATAAAGGGAGGGGAAGGGAGATACAAAGATGTGCCCGAACTCCAGGAATTGTTTAAATTATTGGAGGGCGCCGGGTTTGAAACCTTGTCGCTGGACAGAAAAGATAACTATTACCATCAGAAAAAAGTGCAGACCGCGGCCAGAACGCGCCTCGGCATTTACGCAGCTTTGGCGTTATCACTGGTAACAGCATCTTTTGGCGTGGGCCGCTGGTACGAGGGTAAAAAGGAGAAAGAAAAGCAGGCTGAAATTGAAAGAGGTATAATTAGAAACAGACTTAGATATACTCAGTTCCGTATTGACGGGAAATACACAGTTCCTGAAGAATATAACCCTAGTGTTTTCAGGCGCCTTCATAAACGGGCGATGCTCCACTTAAAATCGAGATATAACTTAGATGATGATAGGTGTGAAGCGTTAGCAGCATTCTTAAAAAGTTATCTATTAAGAAATAAAAGAGTTTTACCATCGATATATGGGGGAAATCGATATTTATTGATCGATCTGATTGATGGGTTTGTACAGGAAAATGAAGTTTATTTTAAAGAAAAAGGAATTGAAGTCGGAAAGCCTTATCAAAAGCTTCAGCGATTTATTCCGGAATTCAAAAAACTTTTAACTTCTGATGAAGATTTAGTCGTTTCAGAAAGTGCGGGAATAGATTATACAGGCCCCAGTTCAGTAGAGTCTCAAAAGAAAATGATACGTATTGGAGGATTCTACAGCGGGGCCATGCTGCCAAATAAGTTTGAATTTTATGTTTACACTGACGAAAAAGGCAGAGAGCATTTAGTAGCGTTCGATCCTGATACGAAGTCAGCAAATAACCCATTGCATATTAAACATTTCACATCAAAAAGAGCGAGATTGGGGGCGTGGCAGTTCCTGTATGCCATGCAAAGGTTTAATATCCTGCCTTTGCAGCAAATTGGCGATGGTTTGACTTTTTCAAGAAGCCCCGCAGATTTTCAGAGAAAAGCGTGTCACATAAGAGAAGAGAACAATAACAGTGTGATCCGAAACCTCTATGAGCCACTTCGATATCGAAATGCTGAAACAGGAACGCGCTACAATATTTTCGAAGTGACTGGCGTTAGTCCTGAAGAAAAAATAAGTTTTCCATGTGTCCTTGCAGCTACCGATGACGATGCCAGATTCACTTTTAAAAGAGGGGTGGAAGTAGCCAAACGTTACCACAGAATAATGAATGATTGGTATCGCTATCGCATGAATGACATAGACGAAAAACCCTCAGGAGAATAATTCCCAGTTCATTTCAAAAACCTGTTTCTGCAGTTCAAATATTCTTGGGTGCCTGATGCGGATGCCGGTTATTTTATCGCGCGCGTCAAAAAAAGTGACATTTCCCTCGTAGATAAAGCAGTTTGAATGAAAGAGGCGTTCTTCGGGGAGGAGAATCGTCTGCCTGCAGGAGTCAGCATCTTTTTGCTGGAACTTTTGCGCCAGCGGCGTGTCCTGCATCAGAAGGCGGGTATAGATTTTTTTCTGGATCCGCTCTTTGGTCCATTCCTCTTCCCGCACGGGATCCAGGGCTTTATAAAATTCATCAAGATTGATCCACACCATCAGCTCTTTGGGCTGGGCGCGCAGGATATCTTCGTACATCTCCCGGTATCCCTCCTCACCGATAATATGACTGATCTGAACGCCTGATTGCTGCAGTTGACCGATTTTGAGATCTTTGACCACTTTCTCCGCTAGTCTCACACGCTCTTTTGCCACATACATAATCTTGTTCACATCATCAATCACAAAATAGGTATAGGCCCCCTGCTTAAATGAGGTGACCAGATTCCTGGCAATAAGGCTGTTTAAGGCATCATAAACCGATGTTCGTTTGATCCTCGTAACCCGGGCGAGGGTCGAAGCGGGCGAAGGACCGTACGTATTGAGTGCCAGGTATACTTCGGCCTCTTTTTCGGAAAAACCGAGATTGTGCAAATCAAATTTATTCATTTTTTTGGGAGTCAGGAATCAGGATTCTGGATTCAGTTAGGGATTCAGCTGACGAATATGCCGATTCCTGATTACCTATTTCCGACTCCTTTTATAAATGTCGACAAATTTCGACACAAATAAATTAACATTATTAGTCTCTAAAAGTCAATAAATAAGTATAAATATCCTTGATATTCCGACAGTTTACAAATAAAATTAAATCCTAAATTACTATTTTGTCCAGCATGAACACCTGCAAGCAATGCTCATCACCGTTTGAGATAACTGACGAGGAGCATAAACCTTATGCGAAATTCGGATTTGAACCGACAGGCTGCTGCTTTGAATGCGATCAGCAGAACCGCCTCTGCTTCCGGAACGAAAGGAAACTCTATAGACGTAAATGCGATTATAGCGGTGATGACATCATTTCAGTTTATTCGCCGGATAAACCTTACGTCGTATATAAAAATGAGGTCTGGCATGGGGACAAATGGAACGCTTTGGAATGCGGGCAGGATGTTGATTTTTCCCGCCCATTCTTCGATCAGCTGGAAGAGTTACAGAAAAAAGTCCCGAGAGTGGCAATCATCAGCGCTAAATGTGAAAACAGTGACTACTGTAATATGGCCGTGAGCGATAAAAACTGCTATCTGGTCTTTGGGGGTGATTTTAATGAAGACGTCCTTTACGGGACGCTTTGTATGCACAACAGAAATTCTCTGGATCTCGACTTCAGCAACAAGAACGAACTGTGTTACTTTCTCGGCGATTCAATTGACTGTTATGGAAGCTGGTTTACCTTCGATTCAAAGAATTGCAAAAACTGTTATTTTATCTCGGACTGTTCAAATTGTAATGACTGTTTGCTGTGCACAAATCTGTCGGGTAAATCTTACTGCATCCTGAACAGACAGTATTCCAAAGAAGAGTACTTGCAGAAAAGGGATGAAGTATTGAACGGATCCTACAATACCCAGAAAGTATTATGGCAGAAATTTCAGAAACTGACAGAAGAAAGAATCGTAAAATACTGTCACACAATCAATTGCCAGGACTGTTCAGGGGATTACCTGAAAAACAGCAAAAACTGCCACAACTGCTATGACCTCTCCGATTGTGAAGATATGCGGAACGTGATCTTTGGCAGTAAAATCAAAGATGCTTTCAATTGCAGCTTGCTGGGAGATGGTTCCGAGCTTTGTTACAACGAAATCGCGACAATCGGAAGTCATAACGCGAATAATTCATACTACGTATTCAACTGCTCAGATATTGATTACTGTGAACAGATATATAACTCTCAGGATCTGTTCGGTTGCATAGGCCTGAGGCATAAGCAGTACTGCATCCTGAACAAGCAGTATTCCAAAGAGGAATATGAGAGGCTGAGAACTGAAATTGTCGGGCACATGAAAAAAACCGGAGAGTGGGGACAGTTTTTGCCAAAACAGCTGTCTTGTTTTGGATACAATGAATCCACCGCTCAGCAGTATTATCCTAAAGCAAAAGAAAAGGCTGTCAGTCAGGGGTTTAAATGGATGGACGAGGGGCAGAAAGAGTTCAGCGCTCAAACCTATAAAATACCGGATAACATCAACGGGGTCGATAACTCAATATTACAGGAAGTCTTAGCCTGCGAATCGTGCAAAAAGAATTTCAAAATCGTTGAGCAGGAATTAAATTTCTATCGCCGGAATAACATCCCCATACCGCGAAACTGCTCCGAGTGCCGACATGAACTGCGGATGAATTTAAGAAATGAAAAAAAGCTCTACAGCAGAAAGTGTATGAGATGTGAAGCTGGCCTGCAGACGACTTATACCCCTGATAGACCTGAAAAAGTCTATTGTGAAGATTGTTATTTAAAAACCATTTACTAATGGCAGACTGCAAACAATGCACATCATCGTTTGAGATCACCGATGAAGACCGCCGGCTCTTAAATAAATTCGAAGTGCCGGACCCTCTGCTTTGCCCGCCCTGCCGCTCCCAAAGGAGGCTTTCATGGAGAAATGAAAGAAATCTGTATAAGCGCAAATGTGATCTGACGGAAAAAGATATTGTTTCGATCTACTCGCCGGATAAGCCGTTTACAGTTTATAGTCTGGAAGCCTGGTTTTCAGATGACTGGGAAGCGCTCGATTATGGAATGGATTTTGATTTCAGCCGCCCGTTCTTTGAACAATTCAAAGAGCTCCAGGGCAAAGTGCCCCGGATAGGCTTAATCGTGACCAACAATGAAAACTGTCCTTACATCAATCAGTCCTGGAACTGCAAGAACAGCCATATGTGCTTTGATATGGGATTTTCGGAAGACGTGATGTATTCGGAAATGATCTACCACTCAAAAAATATTCTGGATTCAACCATGACCCGCAATTCAGAGCTTTCTTATTCGCTGGTGGACTGCGTAAAATGTTACAACTCATTCTGGCTGCAGGATTGCGGCAGCTGCAGTGACGCGTATTTTAGTTATGACTGCAATCAGTGCAATAATGTCGCCTTTTGCTACAACCTCAGGAGTAAGAAAAATTACCTGTTTAACAGACAGGTCAGCGAAGAAGAATTTAAGCGGGTACAGGAAGATATAAGGTCAGGATCCTTTGAAAAATGGAAATTGTATGTGGATAAGTTCAGAAGAGAAGTGCTCCCGAGAGCGATCCGCAAGGAAAACCATAATCTGCAGGCCGAAAACTGCACCGGAGATTACATTTTAAAGTCGCGGGACTGTCACCAGTGCTTTGATGTGGAAACCAGTGACAACTGCCGTTACAGCACAAGGCTGGATGAAAGAATTATTTCCTGCATGGATCTGGACAACGCGTCGATCGCGGAACTGGTCTACGACAGCATCACCATCACTGGCTATAACGTCCGCTTCAGCCATATGAGCTACCATCAGAACAACAGCAATCTGACGTATTGTGATTCGCTGAGGCTATGTTCAGATTGCCTTGGATGCATCAGTTTAAAGAATAAAAAACACTGCATCCTGAATAAACAGTACACCAAAGAGGAATATGAAGAGCTGATACCAAAGATCATTGAGCATATGAAGGAAACAGGCGAATGGGGTGAATTCTTTCCCTCAAAACTATCCCCGTTTGCCTATAACGAAACAGTGGCCCATGAATATTACCCGCTGACAAAAGAGGATGTATCGGCAAGAGGGCTGAGGTGGAAGGAAAACAACCGGAAAGATTATCAGCAGCAAACCTATACACTGTCCGACAATATCAGTGACACGCCGGATACAGTAATAAATGAATTATTAGCCTGCGCGGAGTGCGGGAGGAATTATAAAATTATTTCACAGGAGCTTAAATCTTACAGAAATATGGGTTTGCCGGTTCCCCGCAAGTGCCATGAGTGCCGTCATGATGAGAGGGTAGTTCTGAGAAACCCCAGAAAACTTTTTGATCGCAAATGCGATAACTGCCAGGCCGCCATTCAGTCCACTTACCCGCCTCCCGGACGGGCAGGTTCATCAGGAAGGCCTGAAAAAGTATTCTGCGAAGATTGTTACTTAAAGACCGTTTACTGATGCCAAACTGCAGACAATGCACATCACCGTTTCAGATCACAGCCAGTGACCATGAGTACTATCAAAAAATAAAAGTGCCTCAGCCGACTCATTGTCCGTCATGCCGCCAGCAGCGCCGTTACGCTATCCGCAATGAGCGGAGCCTCTACCACAGCCGTTGCGGCAAATGCCAGAAAAAAGTGATTTCGATGTATTCATCCGATAAACCTTTCCCGGTCTATTGTCCCAACTGTTGGTGGGAAGATGGCTGGGAGGCAACGGATTATGGACAGGATTTTGATTTCAGCCGCCCGTTCTTTGAACAATTCAAAGAGCTCCAGAGCAAAGTTCCCCGCATCAGTCTGTACAGGCTGAATTCCGATAACAGCGATTACTGTAACTTTGTCGGAGACTGTAAAAACAGTTACCTCATTTTCGGTTCAGTGTATTCCGAAGACTGCATGTACGGGTCGCCCTATTACTCCAAAGACTGCGTTGACACTTTGGTACTGAGGGAATGCGAGCTCTGTTATGAATGCGTCGATTCACGCAAACTTTACCACTGCCTGTATTGCCAGGATTGTTTCGATGGCGACCATCTGATGTTCTGTTACGACATGCAGGGCTGCAGTGAGTGTATTGCCTGCGCCGGCCTGAGAAATAAAAAATACTGTATTGGCAATCAGCAGATGACCAGGGAAGAATATGAGAAAGTCAAAAATACGATCAGTCTGTGCGATCCTCAAAAGGTCACAGCGTTAAAAGAAAAGCTTGAACAGGTAAAGCTGAAAACGCCCCACCATTACATGCCGAGTAACAACGTACAGAATGTCAGCGGAAGCCATATTTACAACTGCAAAAACACGTTCCATTCATTTTTTGTGGATCGCTGCGAAGACTGCTCCTACTGCATGCAGGTCGTTGATCTGAAAGACTGCTGCGACAATAATTACACAGAAGAGAATGAACTGTGCTACGAATATTTGGGAATGTATGGAACCAAAAACACTTTTTTCTCAACCTTTTCGAGGCACACCTATAATGTTTTTTACTCGGAATACTGTATAAACGCGAAGAGCCTGTTTGGCTGCGCCGGCATAAGGGATAAAGAATACTGCATCCTGAATAAACAGTACACCAAAGAGGAATATGAAGAGCTGATACCAAAGATCATTGAGCATATGAAAAAAACCCGCCTCCCGGACGGGCAGGCAGGGGAATACGGTGAATTTTTCCCCATCAGCCTGTCGCCGTTTTCATACAATGAAACCGTTGCACAGGAGTATTTTCCGCTAAGCAAAGAAATGGCGATCGAAAAGGGATACCGATGGAAAGAGCCTGACAAAAAAGATTATCAGCCGCAAACCTGCCCAGTGCCGGGAGCAATCAAAGAAGTGCCGGATAGCATTACCCGCGAAATACTGGCCTGCAATAAATGCGCCAAAAACTTTAAAATAATTCCGCAGGAGCTAAAGTTTTATCGGCAGTTAAGCCTGCCCGTTCCAGAATATTGCCCGGACTGCCGCCATCAGGGGCGGATGAAACTCAGGGGTCCGCGCGAATTATTTGACCGCCGGTGTGACAACTGCCAGACTGAAATTAAGACCGCCTATTCGCCCGACCGGCCGGAAAAGGTATACTGCGAAGAATGTTATCTGAAAACCATTTACTGATGCCAGGATGCAAACAGTGCACATCATTATTTGAGATCACTGAAGATGACCGGAAGGTCTATCATCAGCTGGGCCTGCCTGATCCAAACCTTTGCCCCGATTGCCGCAACAGAAGGCGGATGGCATGGAGGAATGATCGGGTGTTCTATCGGGACAAGTCAGATTTAAGCGGAAAGTCGATGATCTCCCTTTACGCGCCCGGAAGGTCTTACAAAATATTTACCGCTTCCGAATGGTACTCAGATGTGTGGGATCCGATGAATTACGGCCGCGACTTTGATTTCAGCCGTCCGTTTTTTGAACAGTTCCTGGAACTGCAGAAGGAAGTGCCGCGCATGAATCTGGATATCGTCAACTGCGAAAACAGTGAGTTTTGTAATTACTGCGGAGACGACAAAAATTGCTATCTGGATATCGCGGGAGAAGCGAACGAGGACTGCTACTACAATTTATTCGTCAAATATTCCAAAAACTGTGTCGACTGTACTTTCATTTATAAATCCGATCACTGTTTTGAAACCTTAAATTCCCATAACTGCTACAACGTAAAGTTTGGCCAGTACTGCAATAACACCTCAGACAGCGCTTTTGTTTACGACCTGATTGGATGTAAAAATTGTCTGTTCTGCGCCAATTTACGGAATAAGGAATATCACATTTTCAACAAAGAGGTCACGAAAGAAGAGTTTGAGAAAAAACGCGATGAAATTCTGAGTGGTTCAGAGGAGGTAATTAAGCACGCTGCCAAAAAATGGCAATCCTTTTTAAAGGAAAACGCGATATTCCGTGACAGTTACAGGGTAAGTTGCGAAAGCTGTACCGGCAATAATCTGAAAGACTGTAAAAATGTGCAATTTGGTTTTAACGTCACAAACGCCGAAGACTCAAAATATCTTTACGACGTGCTGGACGCGAAAGATTGCAGGGATCTGAATTATTCTCTGTACAAACCCGAACTTTCCGTTGAGCTGATCAGCACACTCAGCATGACCCATTCGGCTTTTAGTATGGCCAGCCATTTTTGTCACGATGTGTTTTACTGCGACCAGTGCAATCACAGCAAACATCTGTTTGGATGCAATTCGCTCACCCATAAAGAATATTGCATCCTGAATAAACAGTATACAAAGGAGGAGTATGAAAAAATGAAAGAGAAAATCATAAACCACATGAAAGAAACGGGAGAGTGGGGCGAATTTTTCCCGGCTGCGATCAGCCCCTTTGGCTATAACGAAACAGTCGCTCAGGAATATTTCCCGCTTGCAAAAGAACAGGCGCTGAAATCTCAGTACAATTGGCAGGATTACAAAGCACCGCCGCCCAAAGCTGCAAAAAGCATCGTGGCAAACCGTTTACCGGATAACATAAAAGACATTCCGGATGATGTTTTAAATTGGGCTATTGTTTGTGAAAAGTCGAAAAAGCCTTTTAAGATCACCCGGCAGGAGCTCAGGTTTTACCGGGAACACAATCTGCCTCTTCCGCGCCGCCACCCCGACCAGAGGCACTTAGACAGGATGGAAATCAGGACGCCGCGAAAGCTGTTCGATTCGACGTGTTCAAAATGCCAGAAGGACATAAAAACAACCCTCCCGCCGGACAAAAAGAGGAAGGTGTATTGTGAAGAATGTTACCTGAAAACCATTTACTGATGCCGAACTGCAAACAATGCACAACGTCGTTCCAGGTTACGGACAGCGACCGTAAATTCTATAATAAAATCAGCGTGCCGGAGCCTGTTTTTTGCCCCACATGCAGGCAGGCCCTGCGCGCGTCCTTCCGGAATGAACGCAGCTTTTATAAACGAAAATGTGACGCGACAGGTAAAGAGATCATTTCCATGTACCGGCCGGAAACAAAAGCGGTCGTTTACGAAACAAAATACTGGTGGAGTGATCAGTGGGACCCGATGGATTATGGGAAGGAAATAGATTTCTCCCGTCCGTTTTTTGAGCAGTTCAGGAAGCTGCAGGAGGCAGTGCCAAGGCAGGCTCTCTACACAAAAAATGTTGAAAACAGCGACTATACCAACCATATCGAAAATTCCAAAAACTGTTATTTGAGTGTCGATATCGCCAAATCCGAAGATATCTATTACGGGAAATACCTGATCAATTGCAAGGACATGGTGGATTGTTATCAGACTGAAAATGCCTCCAATGGTTATGAAGTAAATTATTCACCCGGTTCCAGCAATGCCAAATTCACTTATTTAGGGATCAGCAGCGTCGATTCAGATTTTTTGTATGCCTGCACAAACCTTCAGGACTGCCTGATGTGCTGGAACCTGAAGCACAAACGGTATTACATCGAAAATAAACCTTATTCTAAAGAAAAGTACGGGGAATTTCTGAAATGGTACGACACCGGTTCCTATCAAAACCTTCAGAAATACATCAGGCGTTACAGCGAACTGATCAAAGACGCTCCCCGAAGGGCCGGCGAAATCATTAATTGCGAAAGCTGCACCGGAGATTACCTCCATCAATGCAAAAACGTCCGGGATACCTATAACTGTTACAAGATGAGGGACTGCGCGTACTGCTATGACTGCGCGTATATGCAGGATTGTTACGACACCTATGAAGCTGCGTTTGACTGCGAACTGCAGTACGAGTGTAATTCCTGCAACCGCGGCAAGTTCCTGATCGGGTGCTCAGTCTGTTACGACGTCAGCAGCCTCTATTACTCCGAAATGTGTCACAATTCTGAACATCTTTTTGGATGCATTGGCCTGAGGCATAAAAAATACTGCATTTTAAACCGGCAGTACTCCAAAGAAGAGTATGAAAAACTGGTTCCCAGAATCATTGAACAGATGTCCGCCAAAGGAGAATGGGGAGGATTCTTCCCGAAAGAACTCAGTTTTTTCGCGTATAACGAAAGCGCGGCTCCGGAATTCAGAAACCTTCCAAAAGAAGAAGCTGTCCGTCACGGATGGAAATGGCTTGAAAGCGCAGGGGACCAAAAGCCGGCCTCTTATAAAATCCC